>DATFEG010000037.1:0-12043 GCA_035251445.1 Gemmatimonadales bacterium
GGGGCTTGGGCCTGGGAACTGCCCGAGTCCCCAAGCCCCAGACCCGAGGCCCCACAGTTACCACAGCGCTCGCACTTCTTGGCGGCGACGGCCCCCACAGCCGAGACCACGCCAAAGTCCTGGCCGCGCTCGACCTCCACGATGACGGCATTGTCAAGGTGGAGTGAGTCTTCGGCAGGCCAGCTGAAGTATTCGCGCCGGTTCCCTTTGAACCGGACTTCCAAGACATGCGTCAAATCACTTCTCGGTCAGAGCACCCATGGAAAGGTACTTTTCTTCGCGGCGTTTGAGGAGCTTCTCGACCCTGTATTTGCGCAGTTGACCGAGATGCCGCTGCAGGGCGTCGCCGAGCGCCGCCGCCGCGGCTTCGGGATCCGAGTGTGCGCCGCCCGCCGGCTCGGGAATTATCTCGTCGATCACTCCCAGGTTGAGCAGGTCTTGGGCGGTAATCTTGAGAGCCTCGGCGGCGCGCTCACGCTGGCTCGCATCCTTCCACAGAATCGCGGCACAACCTTCAGGCGAAATCACGGAGTACACGGAGTTCTCGAGCATCAACACACGATCGGCGAGCCCAACCGCGAGCGCCCCGCCCGATCCGCCTTCGCCGATGACCGCGGTTATGATCGGGGTCTGCAGCGACGCCATTTCGATCAGACTGCTCGCGATCGCCTCGGCCTGGCCCCGCTCTTCCGCGCCGAGGCCCGGGTAGGCGCCAGGCGTATCGACAAGCGTGATGACGGGGGCACCGAATTTGGCGGCAAGGCGCATCAGCCGCATCGCCTTGCGGTAGCCCTCGGGATGCGCCATTCCGAAGTTGCGATAGAGGTTGTCTTTGGTGTCGCGGCCCTTTTGATGGCCGATCACCATCACGCTGGTGCCGTCCAGCCGCGCCCAGCCCCCGACAATCGCCGGATCGTCGCGGTACAGGCGGTCACCGTGGAGCTCTACGAAATCAGTGAAGACCGTGTTGACGTAGTCGAGCGGATAAGGACGCCGCGGGTGCCGGGCGACTTGCACCCGCTGCATCGGGGTCAAATTGCGGTAGATCTCGACGCGCAGCGTGGCTAGCTGGTCTTCCAGCGGCTTGATATTCTTTGCGAAATCGGGTTTTTCGCCGGCGACGCGCTTCAACTCCTCGATCTGTTTTTCCAGCTCGAGCAGCGGGCGTTCGAAATCCAACGTGTATGTCGCCATCAAGGCCTATAGATCAAAATTGTTTTTCTTCACACCCTAAAGGGTGCGCTCGGCAATCACTGTCCTTAAGGACAGTGTCTGCCGAGCACAGGCTTTAGCCTGTGAACAATCAGGCGCGTACCAACGCAACCCCATCCACGCCGACAATCTCCCGTAACGCTGCCAGCAGGTCGTCGGCCGCATCCACCCTGAACGACCGGCTCCGCAGCCGCACGGTCTCGGTGTCGCCTCCGTTCGCCGAGCCGTTCGTTCCACGCCACTCGAGGAACACCGGGGTCGGTCCCGGATGGGCCGCACACAGCGCGGCAATCGTGCGCGCGGTCTCGGGATCGGGGTGCCGGCTCATCGTCCAGCGGAGCGCGAGGCCGATCGCGCCGGCCGGTTTCAAATCATCGAGCGGGCGGGTGGCATCGACAATAAATGGCGCCTGTTCCTCACCGCGGTCGCGCGCGATGTAACCGCCGGTGAGGAGGTAGGCGCCATCGGCGCGAATCACGCCGTTGAGCTTGGCCCACGACTCCGGAAACACCAGCGCCTCCGCTGACCCGTGGAAATCCTCCAGCGTGAGGCGCGCATATTCGGCACCGGACTTCTTCGAAATCTGCCGCTTCACCACCGTGACGACCGCCGCGATGCTCACTTTCTGCTCGCTCCACATCCCCAGCGTGGCGGTCGTGCGCGTCCCAAAAAGCTCTACCTCCGTGCGGTACTTGGCGAGGGGGTGCCCGGAAATAAAGAAGCCGAGCACGGCCTTTTCCCGCGTCAGGCGCTCGTGCTCGGTCCAGGGGGGGACGTCTGGGAGCTGGGAGCTGGGAGTTGGGAGTTGGGGGGAGTCGCCAAACAGCGCGTGCTGGCCAGTAAAACGCTCCAGCTGACGGACCTGCGCTTCGCTGAAGGCGTGATCGAGGGCAGCGACGAGCTGGGACCGTTCCCCTCCCAGCGAATCGCATGCACCTGCATCGATCAACGACTCGATGACGCGCTTGTTGCACAGCCGCAGGTCGATGCGGTCGCACAACTCCACGAGCGATCGGTACGGCTCGTCCTGTCGACCCGCAATGATCGAAGCGATGGCGCCCTCCCCGACATTGCGGACGGCGCCGAGTCCAAAGCGAATCCGGTGTTCGCCTACGACCGTAAACTTGTAACCCGACTCGTTGACGTCCGGCGCCAGGACCTGAAGCCCAAGCTCGCGCGCCTCGTTGATGTACTGCACGACCCGGTCGGTGTTGCCGATTTCCGACGACAACAGCGCGGCCATGAACTCGGCGGGATAGTGCGTCTTGAACCAGCCGGTCTGGTAGGACAGGATCGAGTACGCGACGGAGTGCGACTTGTTGAAACCGTACCGGCCGAACGTCTCGATCTGCGCGGCGATTTCCTGGACCGTGCGTTTGTCGTGACCGCGGGCGATCGCGCGCGTCACGAAGTTGCCGAGCTCGTCCTGGATCAGCTCCTTGATCTTCTTCCCGACCGCCTTGCGCAGCACGTCGGCTTCGGCGAGCGAATAGCCGGCTAGCGCGCTGGCGATGCGCATCACCTGCTCCTGGTAGACGATCACGCCATACGTCGGCGCGAGAATCTCCTCGAGTGCGGGAAGCGGATAGCGGACCTTCTCCCGGCCCAGCTTTCGGTTGATGAAGACGAGATGCATCCCGGTATCGAGCGGCCCGGGGCGGAGCAGGGCGTTCGTCGCGACCAGGTCGTCGAAGCGGTCGCACTTCATGTTTCGCAAACAATCGGTCGCGAGCGGTGATTCAAACTGGAAGATGCCGGCGGTCCGGCCCGACCGGAGCAACGCGTACACCTTGGGATCGTCGAGATCGGGGCGCTCGAGATCGATCGTTACGCCGTGCCGCTCCCGAACCATGTTGGCGGCGTCATGCAGCACGGTCAGCGTCTTGAGACCAAGCAGGTCGATCTTCAGCATGCCGACCTGCTCGAGCCCGATCATGTCGTACTGCGTGATGATCGCGTCGGCGTCGGTCTTGGAGTCGGGGGCCGTGCAGACGGGCACGTAATCCGTCAGCGGTCCGGGGGCGATCACGACGCCCGCGGCATGGACCGAAGCATGTCGTGCCAGTCCCTCGATCCTGGCTCCCAGATCCAGGACTTTCCCGATGCGCTCATCCTGCATTGCGGCCGCCTTCACCTCGGGTACCTTCTCGCTCGCTTCCGCAAGCGTCACGCTGAACGCGGGGCCGGACGGAATCAGCTTGGTGAGCCGCTCCACGTCGCCCATTTCGACACGCAACGTTCGCGCGACATCACGAAACGCGGCACGCGCCTTGAGCGTCCCAAAAGTGATGATCTGGCCGACCGACTCACGGCCGTAGCGCTGCCGTGCGTACTCGAGCACCTCACCGCGCCGCTCGAAGCAGAAATCGAGGTCGATATCCGGCATCGAGATGCGCTCGGGGTTGAGAAAGCGCTCGAACAGCAGATCGAACTGGAGCGGGTCGACGTTGGTGATGCGCAGCGCGTAGGCGATCAGCGAGCCGGCCGCCGAGCCGCGTCCCGGTCCCACCGGGATGCCGCGATCGCGCGCAGCCTTGATCAAATCGTACACGATCAGGAAGTAGCCCGCGTAGCCGGTTCGCGTGATGACGTCGAGCTCGTACTCGAGCCGCTGCTCGACGGCGGCGGGCAGTGGGTCGCCATAGCGCTCGGTCGCGCCCTTGCGTGCCAGATGCACCAGCAGGTCGCGGTCGGTCGCGAACTCCGCGGGGCGGGGATACTGCGGCAGGAAATAGCGCTTCTCGAAATCGAACTCGCACAGCTCCGCGACGCGCGCGGTTTCGGTCAACGTGTCCGGCCGATGGCCGAACAGCTCCCGCATCTCCTTTTCGGACTTGACGTAGCTTTCCTGGCCGAAAAAGCGAAAGCGTTTCGGGTCGTCGAGGTCTTTGCCCGTGCCGATCGCGAGCAGCACGTCGTGCGCTTCGGCGTCTTCCCGCTTCAGATAATGGGCGTCGTTGGTCGCGGCGAGCGGCAGGCCCAGATCGGCAGCGAGGCGGAACATCCCTTCCGTGACGACCTTCTCTTCGGGCAGGCCGTGATTTTGGACCTCGAGCCAGAAGCCGTTCGGCCCAAACGTGCGGGCAAACCATTCGGCGCTCGCCCTCGCGGCGTCGTAGTTCCCCTGCCGCAAATACAACGCGATCTCGCCCGAGAGGCATGCGGCGAGCCCCACAATACCGTCGTGGTGTTGCTCCAACACCTCCTTGTCGATGCGCGGACGGCGGTAATAGCCCTCGAGAAACCCGATGGACGAGAGCTTGATCAAATTCTGATAGCCGGTCCGGTTTCTGGCGAGCAGGACGAGGTGCGAGTACGGCGCGCCGCCCGGTGCGTCCGCAGACGGTTTCTCGCGCGCATGCCGGCTGCCGAATGCGAGGTACGCCTCAAACCCCAGGATGGGCCGGATTTTTCGCGCTTTCGCTTCGGCGTAGAACGACCACGCGCCGTACAGGTTGCCGTGATCGGTGATCGCCAGCGAATCCATGCCCAGCGCCTGCACCCGATCCAGCAGATCCGGGATCCGGTTCGCGCCGTCGAGGAGAGAGTACTCGGTGTGGGTGTGGAGATGAACGAACGGCATGGTTACGCCGCTGAATCTGCCGTATCTTGCGCGCTCATGCAATGGCTGTTGCTCGCAGTCACATTCATCATCACCGCGATCCTCCAGCGATTCGCTCGCGCCGCGGGGACGGGCGGACAGTTGCCGGTCGAGGCCCGCGCCACTTTATCGCTCGGCCTGCTGTTGCTCGCGGCCTATATCGCAGGGACGCTCGCGCAACGAATCCGGTTGCCGCGCATTGTCGGCTATCTGCTCGCCGGCTTCATCTCGGGACCAGCATGGTTGCGTCTGATTCGCGTCGACGAGCTGCAAGCCTTGAGCGTCATTTCCACCGGTGCGTTGGCAGTCCTGGCGTTCGCTGCCGGATCGATGTTCACGATCGACGCATTCCGCGGCCAGCGTCGCGGCGAACTGCTGCGCGTGACCGCGGGCGCCACGGCCATCCCATTCCTTCTGGTCACGCTTGTCACACTCACCGTAAGTGCCTGGTTTCCTCTGACGGCGCACCAGCCATTTCGCGATGGCCTGGTCGTGGCGCTCGTGCTTGGCGCCTTCGCCGCGACCGCGTCACCTACCATAACGTGGGCGGTGATTCGAGACTTCGATGCCCGCTCGCGTGGGCCATTGTCACGGACCGTGATGGACGTGTCGATCGTGCAAACCATCGGGGCGGCGGCATTGCTCATTGTGGTCCTGGCATTTGCGAGCGTGGTGGCCAGCGATGGCGCCGTCGTGCCGGGAAGTTCGATGCGGGCGCTGCTGCATCTGGTCGGATCCGCCGGGACTGGCGCCGCACTCGGTGTCGCGCTTGCCCAGTATCTCCGCCCCGCTTCGGGACCGGGGCCGGGTCCGGGCTCTTGGTTGGCGGGGGGGATGCGCGTCGCGTGGCTGCTTCTTGGGCTTGCTTTCATTATTGCTCAGATCGTCCGGTTGACCGGACTCGGCGCCGTGGTGATCGGGCTCACGGCCGGGTTCACGCTGCGGAACTGGGCTCCGGCAGCGCACGAGCGTTTGAATGGGGAGCTTGAACGGTGCGCGGTTCCGGTCAATGTCGTATTTTTTTCACTCGCGGGAGCAGCGCTCAGTTTCAATTCGCTCGATGAGCTGAGGCTGTGGCCTTGGGCAATTCTGCTTGTTGCCCTGCGGATCAATGGATTGCGCTGGGGACTGCAACTGGCTGGACGGAGCTGGCGGGGCGAGTCCCCCGTCAGCGCCGATGTGAGTAGATACGGCTGGCTCGGCTTGGTATCCCAGGGCGGGATGGCCATCACACTCGCCGCCGTGCTACGCAGTGCGTTTCCGGAATGGAATGTCTCGTTGGAAGCGCTGCTCGTGGCCATGATCGGATGTCATGCGTTGATCGGCCCGATCTGCTTCCAATGGGCATTGCGGCGCACTGGTGAAGTCACGGAACGACGGGGGGAACTGGATGCTCCGCAAACCGCTCTGGTCGCTGACCGCGACAGTCTCGTTACTCGCGTGTAATGGGGGCACCGACCCCAGCATCCAGCCGTGTCCGGCAGGGGGCGGGATGCCCGTTAATCTCGCCCTCTTCGAATACGCGTCCCTCGATGTCGGCGCCGATGAGGGCTGCGCCATGTTTCCTGCCACCGCCGGTTCGCCCGCGGAATACCTCGTCGTCCCACAACTCGCGACGGGAACGCCAGGTCAAAAGACGGCCTTCCAGCTCGGCGGCGACACCATTCGGCCGATCGTACTGGCGCCTCCGATCGCACGAACCGGCATCGCGGCCTCGAGCGCCCAGCGGTTTCACACATTCCTGAGGATGGGCGACGAGCGCCGTTCCTGGGGATTCATGCCGGAGCGCGGCGCCGCACCTCAAGCAATCCCGGCGGTGCCACCGGCGCCGAATAGCCTTCGCACGTTCATGGTCTGCGCCGAAGTCGACTGCTCGCGGTTTGATCGCGTGGGCGCGAGAGTGCGCGCGCTCAAGACCAAGGTCGCGATCTATGTCGATACGCTGGCACCCGCCGGCGGGCTCGACTCGACCGCGCTGGACAGCATTGCCAGGGTGTTCGATCAGCGTCTCTACGGGGTCGATACGGCCGCTTTTGGCGCCGAATCGGACATCGACGACAATTCGGTGGTGCTCGTGCTCATGACCAACGTCGTGAACAAGCTGGTCACGGCCAGCGAGTGCCAACAGAGCGGATTCGTCGCGGGATTCTTTTTTGGCGCTGACCTGGATCCCGCGTTCCAGAGCGATCCCCGCTCCAACAAAGGCGAGATCTTTTATTCCGTGGTGGCAGACCCGTCCGGAACGCTCAGCTGTCAGCATACGGCTCAGGAGATTCAGGCGTTCCTTCCGATCACGTTCGTGCACGAGTTCCAGCATATGATCAGCTTCAACCAGCATGTGCTGATTCGAGGCGGTAACGGCGAAGTGCTCTGGTTGAACGAGGGCTTGTCCCACTACGCCGAGGAGCTCGCGGGCCGCAGTTACGCAGCGTCCCCCGACGCCAGAACGACGGACTGCACGATCGGTACGAGTGAATGCCGATTCTATGTCGGCAATCTGTTTAACGCCTACAAGTATCTCGATTCAACCCAGCGCCATTTCCTGCTGCCGCCCTCGGGCCTCGGGACCCTTGCGGAGCGCGGGGCCTCGTGGCTCTTCGTCCGCTATTTGGTGGACCACCACGCGTCGGCCGCCACGAGCACCGCGTGGAATGCCCTGACCAGGTCGCTCGTCGGCACCTCGAACACCGGTGCGCAAAACATCGCGGCCGTTACCGGGACATCGTTCGCCACGATCGTGAGTCGCTGGGCGCTGGCGAATCATATGACCGACAACGGTGCCGCCCCCGCCGAGCTGCAATACAGTTCCTGGGCCTTGCATCCCGTGTTCTCGTCGCTGCACACACAACGGCCGAGTCTGTTCGTGAATACCTATCCGCTCATCCCCCAGGTGATCGTGGGCCGGGATGTCGATGTCAGCGACACGCTGCGTGCGGGTTCGGGGTTCTACGTCCGCGCAATGCAACCCCCCGGCGACCCCGGGTTCACCCTGCACCTCACGACACCGAGCGGTGGGCTGATCAACCCGTCTTATGTGCCGCGGCTGAATGTGATTCGGCTGCAATGAAATTTGCGGTCGGGCGGTCAAGAGGCACCTGCGGCGGTCGGGCGGTCACGACCATCTCGGTGCTGCTCCTGATTGCCTGCCCCGGAGCCGCGTTGCGTGCCCAATCGGAGGGCTCCATCCTCACCGCACTCTCCGGTTCGACGCGAGCTGCGGCGTTGGGCGGCGCGGGCGCTGCTCTCGTCGGTGACGCCGGTGCCCTGTTCGCCAATCCCGCCGGCATCGCGACGATTCGCCACCTCGGTCTCGAGGGTTCGTACGAGCCGTATCTGGAAGGCACGGCTATTTCCACCGCGGCGATGGCACTGCGGGTCTCGCGATTCAGCTGGGGGGTTGGGGCGCAGGCGCTCGATTATGGGTCCGAGGCGGAGATCGTGCCGGACCCCGCGACCGGTGGTCGCCGGGGAATGCCCACCGGCGCGTCGTTTCACCCGTACGAGGCGCTCGCGGTCACGTCCCTCGTGTACCGACGCGGATTCGCTGCGCTGGGCGTGACGGGCAAGTACAACCGCCAGCAGATCGGGGCGGAAATGAGCGACGCCTGGGCCGGCGATATCGGGATGGCCATCGCCGTGTTCGATATTATGGCCTTTGGTGTGTGCGTCCAGAATCTCGGTGGCGATCTGGGAGCAGGCGCGTTGTTGCCGCGCCGCACGCGCGCTGGTTTGACACTGAACTATACGGATCCACAGGGCACGTATCGCCTCCTCACGACTCTCGAAGGGCAGTGGACACAGGATCAGAGTGCGGTCCTCATCCAGGGACTCGAAGCCGGCATGGTGGCGAGCGGCGTGGGTATCGTGGGGCGAGTCGGCTTCTCCACACGTCCCGCGATCACGGACGCGTCGCCCTGGACATTCGGCGGCGGGGTCGTGCTCGGCCGGCTCGCAATGGACTACGCGTTCCGATCCCATGATCTGATGGGGGGGACGCACCGGGTGGGGCTGCGGTGGACGCCCTAGTCGAACGCGCCCGGCCTCGTTGGGGACGTGTGCTCAAGAGGATCGCCGCGATCGCGGCCGGCGCGGCCTTTGGCGCGATCGCTTTCATCCTGGTGATCAGCGCCGACGCGCGTTACATCGCGCGTGCGGGCATCGAAGAGGCCCGGTTGCTGCTGCGACGGCGGTCGATCGAGAAGCTCATCGCCGATTCCGCAACCCCGGCGCCGCTGCGCCAGCGCCTCCGGCTCGTGCTGGCCGCCCGCGCCTTTGCCGCCGATTCGCTCGGTCTCGCGGTGGGAAAGACCTATACGAGCTATGTCGATGTGGGGCGGGATACCTTGCTGCTGGTGCTCTCGGCCAGCCGGCGTGAGCGATTGCGCGAAGTCACGTGGCGGTACCCGATCGTCGGGGTCGTTCCGTACAAGGGTTTTTTCAAGGCCTCCTACGCGCGCCGCGAAGCGCGCGGTCTCGAGCAACAGGGGCTGGATGTATATCTCCGAACATCCGGCGCGTTCTCGACGCTCGGCTATCTCAGCGATCCGTTGTTCTCGACCGCGATGAGCCGCGACACCATGGAGCTCGTCGCGACGGTGATCCACGAGCTGGCCCACAACACCCTCTACGTGAAAAGCCAGACTCCGTTCAATGAAAGCTTTGCGAGCTTTGTCGGGTACCGCGGTGCGGAGGCCTTCTTTCGCTCGCGCGGCGACACGGTCGATGCGCGCCGGGCGGTCGCTCGTTGGCGCGACGAGCGCACGCTCGACGTGTTCTATGCGGAGCTCGCCCGGCGGCTCGATTCCGCCTACACCGAGGCAGTCACCGCACACCGCCTCGAGCAAGTGCGCGAGATCTTGTTTGGTTGGGCGCGCGAACAGTTTCGTGGTGCGGTAGGGCAGTCGCTGGAGACGTACGATTGGCGCTGGTTCGCCCAGGCACCGCTCAACAACGCCGTCGTGGTCGCGGAGCGGCTGTACCGGATGGATCTGAATCTGTTCGATGAGATTTACCTACAGAACAACACGGATATCGCCGAAACGGTGAGAGCAATCCAGATTCGAGTCTTCACCCAGCCCGATCGCGATCCATATCGAGCGCTTTACTCACGTGCGGGAATGAATGATTAGGCGGTCCAACGTCACGGCGGCGGTCGGGCGGTCAAAAAGCAGGCGGCGGTCGGGGCGGTCAAAAAGAAACGGCGGCGGTCGGGCGGTCAAACTGCAGCGGCGACGCTCGGGCGGTCAAACTGCAGCGGCGACGCTCGGGCGGTCAAACGGCAACCGCGGCGGTCAGAAGCAACAGCGGCCGTCGCGCAGACAATTGGTTCGTGCTGCAGTAATCGGGTTCATAACGTGAGACCGCAGTCAGCTAACTTCGTCGCATGATGCCATATGAGCGCCTCCGAGCGTGGAAGGCGTGCGATGATCTCCACGTGGCGGTCCATAAGGCGACAAGGAAGTTCCCTCGCGACGAGTTGTACGGATTGACCTCTCAGGCGCGCCGAGCTTCGTTCAGCGCCGGCGCGAACATCGCGGAGGGATCGGCGAAGCGCGGCTCTCGCGAGTTCCGGCGTTACCTCGACATTAGCATTGGTTCCTTGTCCGAACTGGCGTATGCCCTTCATGTCGCCAAACGTTTGGAGTATCTGTCTATTGATGAATGGCAGGCTCTCGATCGTCAGCGTTCGGAAGCAAGCAAACTGACGTGGGCCTTATGTCGATCACTTAGTTGACCGGCGCCATTGCAGTTTGACCGCCCTAATTCCCCCGCAGTCGCTCCGCGTCTGCGACGCGCTGGAGAGCGATCCCGTAGGCTGCCGTTCGAAACGTCACTTTCTTCTCGCGTGCCAGATCCCGCACCGATGCGTAAGCCTTCGTGATAGTGGCCTTGAGCTCGCGATTGACTTGCTCGTGAGTCCATCGATACTGCTGAAGATTCTGCGCCCATTCATAGTAGCTGACCGTGACGCCGCCGGCGTTGGCGAGAAAGTCGGGGATGACTGCAATGCCGCGTTGTTCAAGAATGCGATCGGCGGTCGGCGTCGTGGGTTCATTGGCGCCCTCGACCACGACCTTGCAGTCGATCGTTGTGGCGTTGGCTTCTTTGGTGATGACGCCACCGAGGGCCGCCGGCACGAGCCATTCGCACGGGATCGTCCAAAGCTCCTCGTTGGTAATGCGCTTTCCGCCCGGCCACTCCGATACAGGCTTGCCCTGGGCGGAATGTGCCAACAGCCCCGGAATGTCGAACCCCTTGTCGGTGTAAATGCCACCCGAGACGTCGCTCACCGCGACGACTTTCGCGCCCGCCTCGCTGTCGAGCAGCCGGGCGAGATTGCTGCCCACATTCCCGAATCCCTGAATGACGACGCGGCCGCCCTTGAGAGTGACGCCGAAGTCGCGCGCGTACTCCTGCATCACGTACATGACGCCCCGGCCGGTCGCCTCCTCGCGCCCCAGCGAGCCGCCCAGGGCGACCGGCTTGCCGGTGACGACAGCCGGGCTGTATCCCTGCCGGCTCGAGTATTCATCGAGGATCCACGCCATCACCTGCGCATTGGTATTGACGTCCGGCGCGGGGATGTCGCGGTAGGGACCCAGGACGATCGCGATGCGCTGCGTGAAGCGACGGGTGAGGCGCTCCAACTCGAGCTTGGAGAGTTTCTTGGGATCCACCGTGACGCCGCCTTTGGCGCCGCCGAACGGGATGTCCATCAGGGCGGTCTTCCACGTCATGATGGCCGCGAGGCCGAGCACTTCGTCGTGATCGGCCTCGGGATGGTAGCGGATGCCGCCCTTGCAGGGCCCGCGCGCCCCGTTGTGCTGGATGCGGTAGCCGGTGAACACCTCTATGCGGCCATCGTCCATGCGCACCGGTACCTCGACCTGAACCTCGCGGAACGGCGACATGAGGATCTTCCGCATGTACGCTTCGAGGTTGATGAGATCGGCCGCTTTTTCGAACTGGTTCTGGACGATCGCCCGGCCCGACATGGGCGCCCGGCTGGAGCGCTGTTGTGGTTCGATCGGAGTCATGGTGTCGTGGATGGTTTTTCACACCCTAAAGGGTGTGCTCGGCAGACACTGTCCTTAACAGGCTGCTGAAAAATGATGTGTTCATCGCGATCGTTCATTATGTTGGGGCCCGACCTGCGGTCGTCCTCGTCCCGTGGCTCGGAGGTCGGCATGCGCGGCACGCCCGAAGCGCAGCATCCCCTGTACTACGTGA
>DATFEG010000039.1:0-10480 GCA_035251445.1 Gemmatimonadales bacterium
GCACGGAGCAGTAGGGGCGGTAGAAGGCGGTAGGGGGCGGTAAGCGTAGGTTGCTACCGCCTCCTCCCGCCTCCTACCGCCCCTATCTTTACTGTCATGCAGATCCGGCTCGCCCTTTCACAGTTCCGCCCGACCAAAGGCGAGTACACCGAGAACGTCGCGCGCATCGGCGCCGTCGTCGCTCAAGCCACGCAGCTCGATCCGAAGCCCGACGTCGTGGTCTTTCCAGAGACCGCGACGTCCGGCTACTTCGTGGAAGGTGGAGTGAAGGAGCTGGCCGTCACGGCCGGGACGCTCGCCCGCGATCTCGCGGCCGCGTACACCGGGCCGCACATCGACGTCGCCGTCGGATTCTACGAGCGTTTTCAGAACCACATCTACAACTCGGCCCTGTACCTGACGCTCGGCGACAAGAAGCCGCTCGTGCGGCATGTGCATCGCAAAGTCTTCCTGCCCACCTACGGAGTGTTTGACGAAGAGCGTTTTGTCGATCGCGGGCAGGACGGCGTACGGTCGTTTGAAACGAGTTGGGGAGGCAAAGCCGCGATCTTGATCTGTGAGGATGCCTGGCACTCGCTCGCGGCGACGGTCGCCGCGCTGGAGGGCGCGCAGCTGATCATCGTGCCCAGCGCGTCTCCCGCCAGAGGTCTGGCGGAGGACGAGGATTGTGAAGGCGTCACGCTCCCCGCATCGGTCGTGCGCTGGGAGCGGATCGTGCGTGGCATCGCCGAAGAGCACGGGCTGTTCGTCGCGCTGGCGAATCTCGTCGGCTTCGAAGGCGGCAAAGGCTTCCCCGGCGCGTCGGCGGTGATCGATCCCACCGGCAAGATCATTGCGCGGGGGCCGCTGTTTGAGGAGGCGCTGCTGACCGCCGAGATCGATCTCGATTCGCTCACGACTGCGCGCTCCGACTCGCCGTTGCTGTCCGATCTGCAGAGTGCTCTGCCCGTTCTGACGAAAAGCCTGAGCGGCGACAAGCATGCGCAGAAAGTGAAGTTCGATCCCGCTCCGAACGGCCGGCCGACGCACGACGCACGACGCACGACGCACGTCGACATCGTCACTCCCAAGGTCTCGGATCCCGATCCACTCGCCATCGATCCCGCGCTCACGCGCAAGTGGCTGGTGAGCTTCCTGAAGGACGAAGTGGTTCGGCGGCGAGACTTCAAGAAAGGATTGGTGGGACTCTCCGGCGGCGTAGACTCGGCATTGACCGCCTTTCTCGCCGCGGAGGCGCTGGGCAAGGACAACGTGATCGGCGTGCGGATGCCGTATCGCTCGTCGAGTCCCGATAGCCTCGAGCACGCGCAACTGGTGATCGACAAGCTTGGCATTCCGTCAGTCACGATCGACATCTCGGACGCGGTGGACGGGCTACTGAAGCAGGTCGGTGGCGACGATCCGCACCGTCTCGGCAATATCATGGCACGCGAGCGCATGGTCGTGCTCTTCGATCTGTCCGCCAAATACAAGGCCCTGCCGCTCGGAACCAGCAACAAGTCGGAGCGGCTGCTCGGCTACTTCACCTGGCACGGCGACGATGCGCCGCCCGTGAACCCCCTCGGGGACCTGTTCAAGACGCAGGTCTGGGCTCTCGCGCGGCATGTCGGCGTACCGGAAGAAATCGTGGGGAAGCCGGCGACCGCGGACTTGATCAAGGGCCAAACCGACGAAGGGGATCTCGGCATCTCGTACGTCAAGGCGGACCGTATCCTCTATCATCTGATCCGGGGCGAGATGCCGACGGGGTTCACGCGGGAGGAAGTGGAAGTCGTGCGGAAGCGACTCGACTCGACGCATTGGAAGCGGCGATTGCCGACCGTCGCTGTCCTGTCGCAGACTGCTATCGGCGAATTCTACCTGAGGCCGGTGGACTACTGATGGCCAAACCGGCCGGGCCGACCCGCCCTCCACGCGAATCCGAAGCAACGCTCACCGAGCTGATGATGCTGCAGCACGCCAACATCATGGGCAACGTCTTCGGTGGTGTCATTCTCGCGCTGGTGGACAAGGTCGCTGCCGTAGCCGCCATGCGTCATGCACACCGCGAGTCTGTCACGGTCTCGGTGGATAAGGTCGACTTCCGCGAGCCGATCCATGTCGGTGAGCTGGTCACCGCACTCGCGCGCGTCAACTTCGCCGGCAGGACGTCGATGGAAGTTGGCGTCAAGGTGATCGCGGAAAACGTGATCACCGGAGAGAAGCGTCACACCAATTCGTGTTACGTCACTTATGTCGCCCTCGATGAGCACGGCCGGCCGATCGAGGTCCCAGGCATCGCCCCGGAGACTCCGGATGAGAAGCGGCGCTATGAACGGGCGGCGAAACGGCGTGCCAATAGAGTAATGGAACGGAGGTATGATCAGGGACGTGGTGAGTAGGCTCCGTGCTCCCTCATGAAAGTCGTCCTCGTCCTCTCCGGTGGGGGCGCCAAAGCCATTGCCCACGCCGGCGCTTTCCGTGCCCTCGAGCAGGCGGAGCTCGTACCTAGCCACATTTTCGCGACGTCGATGGGGTCGGTCATCGGTGCGGCACTCGCCGCCGGAATGCCCTTTGACCAGGTGCGGCGCCGGGCGATGGGACTGCGCCGCAAGGATATCGCGCCGTTCGATCCCAGAGTGCTGGTCATGGGGCTGTTCGCTCGCAGTCTCTTTCCAGCATCGGCGCTGCGTCGAGCGATTGCGCGCATCGTTCCCAAGACGCGCTTCGAGTATCTGCGCATCCCGCTCACCGTTACCGCGGCCGACCTCGACTCCGGCGAGCTGGTGCTGCTCGGCGGGCGCGAGCGGCGCGGCAGCGACATGGACCGGCGGGGCAGGAACATCGAGCTGAGTGATGCCCTGTACGCGTCGTGCGCGTTGCCGCTCTACTTCCCACCGCTCGAAGTGGACGGGAAGCGGCTCGCCGACGGCGGGCTGCGCGCCGTGCTGCCGCTAGAGGCGGCACGAACACTCGAGCCTGACGCGGACGTCTTCATCGCGGTCGATGTCGGTCCCGGTTTCGATGAGCGCGCCGCCGATGATGGCGCACCGGCGCCGAAGCCCGCGCGCATCCCAAACGTCGTGCGCGTGCACGGGGAAGCGTTGCGCGTCATGATGGCGGACCAGACGCAACGGGTGATCGCGAGCTGGCCCAAGGAAGGGCCGCGATTGGTCTACGTCCGGGCGGTCGCGGAAGTGGAGGCGACGTTCGCGGTTGATCGAGTGCAGGAGTACGTAGAGATGGGTTACCAGGCGACCAAGAAAGCCTTAGGATAAACCGATGCGTGCATCCGAGGTCATGATCGCTGATCCCGTGGTCGCTGCCGCGGGTGCAACATCGTCTGAAGTAGCCGCGTTAATGCGAATCAAGAACATCTCCGTCGTCCCCGTCGTCGACAATCCAAAGGACCGAAAGTATTTGGGGACGATTTCCGACCGAGACATCGTTGCCCGCTGCGTCGGAGCGGGAGACGATCCAACGGATTGCTCCGCGGCCGATCACGCGAGAACTGATACGCCCGTGGTAAGGCCCGACACAGAGCTCCAAGGCTACAAGGTTGCCAAGCAGCTGGATCCCACCGACCACCATGTGCGATCCACCATCGTGGTCGTCGACGGAAACAGGAAAGTTGTCGGTTTCATACCGCACCCCGAGGAAGTGCCGGGAATCGTCTTTGATTGACAGCCATGGGTCATAAGCTTTTCACTCTCGCCGAAGCCAACCGCACCCTTCCTCTGGTCAAGCGGGTCGTTCAGGACATCATGACCGTCTATCCTCAATGGAAGGACCTCGTCGCACAGTATGAGCTGATCGCCGCTCAGGCTCGTCCCGACTGGGGCGAGTCGAAAGAGCAGGTGAACCTGAAGAGCCAGATCGATGCGGTGGCCGCAAGAATCAACGGGTATCTCGGTGAGTTGGAGCAGGTCGGATGTGAATTCAAGGGATTCGACGATGGCTTGGTCGACTTCCATGGACGGCTCGATGAGCGCGAGATTCTCTGGTGCTGGAAGTTCGGCGAAGATCGCATCGCGCATTGGCACGAACTCGACGCCGGGTTTGCGGGTCGCCAGCCTTTGCCCGAGGTTCTCAGCGGAGCATGAGTTTCTGGGTCCTCATCCACGTCATCGGTTTCGTGGCCTGGATTGGCGGCGGCCTGTCCGTCATGCTGAGCGGCATCACCGCGAAGTACTTCCCACCGGATCAGCGTCTGGCCGTGTATCGAGTCATGGGCGTCGTGACTCGCAACCTCGTCGCGCCCGGAGCGGTGCTGGTTGTCTTAAGCGGTCTGATTCTATCAGTGCCCTATTTCCAGGGCTCCACGGTGCCGACGTGGATCATGGCCATGCAGGTCTTCGGGATGCTCGGCGCGATCGTCGTGATTGGCATCGTGACGCCGACCGCGGCGCGGCTCGCGAGACTCGATCTCGACCCACGCGGGGAGTTGCCGGAAAGCTTTTTGGGACTAAGAAGGAAGCAGGCGATCTTCGCGACGTTGGCCGGGGTGCTCGCACTGGCTGCCCTCGTCGCCAGCACCGCGTTTCGCGGCTGATCGGTGACCATTGGCTAGGTTTACCACGTGTGTTGTCGCTTCGACAATTGTCGAAATGAGTCCCTGAACCCCACCTCGTCTAATCGTCACTTCAACAATTGTTGAAATGAGCCTGGCGCTCCCCTGCAGCCCCAGTTGCCGACCGCACAGCCAGGCAATCACGCCGGACGGGGCACTCCGGGCATTTGGGCCTTCGCGCGGTACAAACCAACGCACCTAGCTCCATCAGCGCCTGGTTAAATCGCCATGCCCGGTCGCCGTGTTTGGGAACGAGCCTCCCGGCAAGCTCCCACGTTTCCCGTTTCCCGCTTCTCGTTTCCCGGCCAAGGAAGACTCTTCCCAACACGCGTGCAACATTGACGTCTACGGTCGGCACTGCTTTTTCGTACGCAAAACAAGCCACCGCGCCCGCTGTGTACCGGCCGACACCGGGCAACTGCCGCAATTCCTCAGGCTTGTCTGAGAGCCTGCCGTCATGTGTCTTGCTAACCACGCGTGCGAGCTTGTGGAGGTTCCGCGCCCGCGCGTAGTATCCGAGCCCGTCCCAGGCTTCCATCACGGCTTTGGGTCGTGCGTTCGCGAGCTTGGCAAGCGTCGGAAAACGCTTCATGAAACGCGGATAGTACTCCAAAACTCTGCTCACCGGCGTCTGCTGCAGCATGAACTCCGACACAAGAATGGCATAGGGATTGCGAATTGAACGCCATGGAAGGTCGCGTCCGTTGCGCTTGTACCAGGCTAAGAGCTTGCGCGTGAAGCTCATAGCTACACAAGATAAGGTCTCATGAGACCATTCACCGCCGCCATCGACCTGCGGCGATACGTCGGGCGGTGGTCGCTGCGCAGCGCCAGCCACGCGGGGCGCTTCTTTTTTATGCTCCTCGACCTGGTGCGCGGCATCCTGGAGTGGCGCGTCTGGCTCCCCCGCAGCATCGATCAGACGATGGCTGTGGGATACGGCAGCCTCTTTATTGTGTTGCTCGTATCGGGGTTTGCGGGCGCCGTCACCAGCCTCCAAGCCGGCTATCAGTTCACCGGCCAGCTGCCGCTGTATGTTGCAGGCGGAGTCATCTCGGAGTCGATGATTCTCGAGTTGGGACCGGTGCTGACCGGTTTGATCCTTGCTGGCCGCATTGGCGCTCGCTACGCCGCCGAACTGGGCACCATGCGCGTGACCGAGCAGATCGATGCGCTCGAAAGTTTGGGGCGGTCTCCCGTCACGCACCTATTGCTGCCTCGAATCGTGGCGGGCGTGGTCGCCATTCCGGTGCTGGTGATGATGGCGAACGCCTTCGGGATCGTGGTAGGGTACATAACGGCTCAGTCGTCGCTGGGCCTGACATACGCGGATTTCGAGTTCGGCGCGCGTTACTTCTTCAGGCCACTCGACTTGTGGTACTCCCTGGCCAAGTCGTATGCGTTCGCCGCCGCCGTCACGATCATCCCCTGTCACATCGGGTTCAACACCCAGCAAGGCGCCGAGGGGGTCGGAAGGGCGACGACGCAGGCAGTGGTGGCGTCATCGGTGACCGTGCTGTTGCTCGACACCATTCTTACGAAGCTCATCCTGGGGACCTCGCATTGAGCATCGAGCTGAAGCAAGTCTCCAAACGTTTCGTGGACAACGTCGTCCTCGACGGTGTCGACTTCTTCGTCGCCGAGGGTGAGACGGTGGCGCTGCTGGGGCCGTCGGGTGTCGGGAAGAGCGTACTGCTGAAACACATTGTCGGCCTCATCAAGCCCGATTCGGGCGAGGTCTGGGTGGACGGCCAACTCGTCCCGATGCTCCGCCGTAAAGAGCTCGCGGAGCTGCGCAGCCGCATCGGCTACGTGTTTCAGAACGGCGCGTTGTTCGACTCGATGGACGTCTTTGAAAACATCCGGCTGGGCATTACCGACGAGAAGCTCTACAACGACAAGGAATACTGCATCGGGCGGGTGCGGGAGTGCCTGAGGCTCGTGAATCTGACAGAAGACGTGGGCCGCAAGTACCCATCTGAGCTCTCCGGCGGCATGCGCAAACGCGTGGGCATCGCGCGAGCGATCGCCGGAAAGCCGGTATACTTGCTCTACGACGAGCCGACGTCGGGGCTCGATCCGGTGAACGCCGACGTCATCGATTCGTTGATCGAACGGCTGCAGCAGGAGATCGGCGTCACGAGCGTGGTCGTGACGCATGACGTGCGCGGTTCATTCCGCGTGGCTGATCGCATCGCGCTGTTGGCGCAGGGTAAGATCCGCGCGGTCGGGACGGCGGAAGAGATCATTGCGTCCCAGGACCCCGTCGTGCAGCAATTCCTGGAGCGCGATCTCGAGATGGCCGTGATTCAAGCCGGTCGTTTGACATTCGAGACACCGGCGAGGAGACGCTCCGGAGAATTTGGCGTTGGAGGAGCCCGCTAGTGGACCTCACGTACAAACAGGAAGTCGGCGTCGGAGCCTTCGTTCTGGTGGGCGTCGCGGTATTTCTAGTGGGCATGTTCTGGCTCACCGGCCAGTCGCTGCGCACCAGCGGCATGTCGGTGGACGTGATGTTCGAGAGCGTCGCCGGGCTCAAGCAGGGTGATCCCGTGCTCGTGTCGGGCGTGAAGAAAGGTCGCGTGGCGCGGGTCTCGCTCGAGCGGGTGCGCAGCGTGCGTGTCACGCTCGAGATCTCGAGGGATGTGCGGCCGCACATTGATGCCAGCGCGGCCGTCGCGGCGCTCGACCTCTTCGGCGCCAGATTCATCGACTACAGCCCCGGCACGCCAGAGAAAGAGCTCCTGCCTTCCGGTCGCCTGCTGACGGGAGCAAATCAGCCGGACATCACGGATGTCGCGCAGGGCGTGGCGAACCGTGCCAACGAGCTCATGGAGAATGCCGCGAGCATCGTCTCCGACCGGCTGGGCGAGGACATTCACAATACGCTGATCGTTACGCAGCGGGCGATGAACGCCCTCGCCGACGCGCCCGAGGGCCCCTTCGTCAAACAGACGACGCGCACCCTGCAAGCCACAGAGCGCCTGATGCAGCGCGTGGACTCGATGCTCGGCTCAGGCACCGGCGCGAACATCGACTCGGTCTCCCGAAATCTGGCGCTCCTGACGCAACGCCTAACCCATGCGACCGCGGCGCTCGACACCCTCCTCACTCGTATGAATCGCGGCGAAGGCACGCTGGGGAAAATGGCCGCCGATACCATGATGTACGCCAATCTGCGCGACCTGTCGGCGTCGCTCACCGCCCTGCTGACGGATCTCAAAGAGAACCCAGACAAGTACATGAAGCCGGGGCTTGTAAGAGTAAAACTGTTCTAGGTGGTGGTAGGAGACGGTAGGAGACGGTAGGAGGCGGTAGGAGGCGGTAGGAGGCGGTAAAGGGGCGGTAAGCGGTCGGTGGATACCGCCCCCTACCGCCACCTACCGCCTATGTTATCGCCATGCTCACCGTAACCTTCCTCGGCACGTCGGCGGCCAGGCCGACAGTCGAGCGGAACGTCAGCGGTTTGGCGATCCACCGCGAGGGTGAGACCCTTCTGTTCGAATGCGGCGAAGGCACCCAGCGCCAGATGATGCGCTATGGGGTGAGCTTCGCGCTGTCCGAAATCTTCTTCACCCATTTTCACGCGGATCACTTCCTCGGCGTCATCGGGTTGATACGCACGCTCGGACTCCAGGGCCGTCCGGAGCCGCTCTTTCTGTACGGCCCGAAGGGAGCGAAGAGGGTTCTGACCACAGCGATGCAGCTCGGCGTCGAGCGCGTCCCGTTCCCGATCGAGATCACGGAAGTGAAGGCGGGAGACGTGCTACGGGAAACGGGGAACGGGAAACGGGATGGCTATGAGATAGTGGCCTTCCCGACCGAGCATGGCGGTGGACCATCGATCGGTTACGTGCTCAAGGAGCACATGCGTCGCGGCCGCTTCGATGTCGAGAAAGCGCGCTCGATGGGCATTCCCGAAGGGCCTCTGTGGGGAAAGCTGACGAAGGGTGAAGAAGTGAACCTGTCCGACGGTCAGACCGTCCGACCGTCCGACGTCGTCGGCGCTGACAGGCCCGGGCGGCTCGTCGTCTTCACCGGTGATACCAGGCCCTGCGCCGCCACGGTCGACGCCGCGTCGGGAGCCGACCTGCTGATCCACGAAGCGACGTTCGGCGAGGAAGAGCGCGATCGCGCGCGCGACACCGGTCATGCGACCGCGAAGGAGGCGGCGCAGGTCGCGCTCGCATCCAAAGCGAAGCGGCTGGTGCTGTCACATGTTTCGGCGCGCTATTCGATCAGCGCGGACGAGCTGGTGCGCGAAGCGCGCGAGGTGTTTCAGAACACGAGCGTTGCGAAAGATGGATTGGAGGTTGACGTCCCTTTTACCGAGTGAGCTATGGGACCCGTCTCGTTCACGTATTCCGGTACGGTGCCGGCGCCGATGGACAAGGTTTTTGCGCTCATTTCGGATCCCATGCGGATGCCGGAATGGCTGCCGCGCTGCGTCGCTGTGAAAGCCACAACCCAGGATAAGACCCCTGGAAAGGGCGCTCGTTACAAGCTCACGTTCCAGCGCGAAGTGCATCAGCACGAATCGGTCATTGAAATCATTGACTACTCACCGCCCCACACCTTCGGATGGGTCGAGATCTACCACCGCGCCGGCTCGAAGACGTTCTTTGGACTCCGCTTCGACGGGGGATCGACCAAGGTCACGTTCAAGCACCTCTGGGTGCCGACCGGGTTCCGATCCTGGCTCAACGGCCAGTTTTATCGACGGCGGAATGCCCATCGCATGTTTAATGGGTTGATCAACAATCTGAGGAAGGCATTGATAGTCGGACGGTAGAGGATCGAGCGCTTGCGGAACTATTTGATTGCAATCGCGACGCCCACGCCGATCACGAAGTCCATGCCGGTGCTGATCGCATCCTCGAGCGGGAGAATGAAATGCAGGGCCGGACGTACCTGGCCCTGCGTCAACCCGACCGACGCACCTAGCTGATAGAAGGTGCGCTCGGCGAAGTCGCCCTCAGCCGTCACACCGAGAATTCCTCCGAGCCCGAGCGCGGTCCATACATTGGTTCCACTATAGCCAAGCGATCCAAAATGCGTGATGACCAGCTCGACATCGCCACCGTCTGTGGGAATCCACGTGGCCGGCGCGAAGCCCAGTTCAACCGTCATGCCCGTGGTCGCGCGATGCCGGTACGTGGCACGGGCCGCGAGCGTCGCCACATGTGGTAGCCACGCTTCGAACTGTGTGATGTCGCTGGTGATAGCGAGCAGTGCGGCGAACTCATCGTCCGGCGTAAGCGCAGGCCGGAAGCCGAGATCGAAGCTCCATTCCCCGCGCGGCACTTCCACCCCGAAGTAGGGGTTGCCGAATGCAGAGCTTGTGGTGCCGGAGGCGTCGAAGTGCGCGAAAGGTGCTTCGAGCCGCAGCGAGAATCCCCCTCCGGTCGGGATGCGTGCCGAGAGGTACGCGGCGCCGCTGGTGAGCGAGGTGCCGCCCCCGTCGAACTTGGGGCGCAGGAAATTGAGCGCGAGGCCGCGCGAGGGCAGCGTACTGTTCCAGGGCATCTGCACGAGGGCGAGGATGGCGAGGATCTGCATGACTTCTCCGCGAGTGGGGTAGCCTACCGTATAGCAAGCTTGAAACGGAGGCACCAGCGGGTGTAGTTTGCACACCCTTCGGGGCTGTAGCTCAGCTGGGAGAGCGCCTGGATCGCACCCAGGAGGTCAGGGGTTCGAGCCCCCTCAGCTCCATCGATTTTTGCCCCTTGGTGTAACTGGCAACACGCCTGACTCTGGATCAGGAGAGTCCTGGTTCGATCCCAGGAGGGGCAACTCGAAGCGCGATGCGACGATGAGTCGTGTCGCGCTTTTCGTTTTTTTCAGGGCTATAAGCGTTCCATACGACTTCACCGCTTCCGCCCCTCCTGAGACTCGCCCCAATCACTGCTGACTAACTCTCCTATCCCGGAG
>DATFEG010000042.1:0-5603 GCA_035251445.1 Gemmatimonadales bacterium
TGCCGCTCATGAACATGTGGTGGCCCCACACGATCCAGCCCAGGAACGCGATCCCGATGATGGCGAACACCATCGAGTGGTAGCCGAAGATGGGCTTGCGGCTGCCGTTGGCGATGATGTCGGAGACCATTCCCATCGCCGGCAGGATCAGGATGTAGACCTCGGGATGGCCGAAGAACCAGAACAGGTGCTGCCACAGCAGCGCCTGGCCGCCGGCGCCCGGATCGAAGAAGTGCGTGCCGATCGACTGATCGAACAGCAGCATGATCGCCGCGCCCTGCAGCACCGGCAACGCGAGCACGCCCAGGATCGCGGTGATGAACAGCGCCCACACCGACAGCGGCATCCGGAACCACGTCATCCCGGGCGCGCGGTGGTTGATGACCGTCGTGATGTAGTTCACCGAGCCCATCACGGACGACAAGCCCAGCACCACGATCGAGATGCACCACAGGGCCTGACCGTACGTCATGCCCGACTGATACAGGTCGGGACGGGCGGAAAGCGGGGCGTACATCGTCCAACCGCCCCAGGGGGGGCCGCCCGGGACGAAAAAGCCGACGAACATGATCAGCCCCGCAAGGAACGCCAACCAGAACGACCACATGTTGATGCGCGGGAACGCCATGTCGTGCGCACCCAGCTTCAACGGAATCAGAAAGTTCGCGTAGACGCCGACGAGCAGCGGCATGATGGCAAAGAACACCATGAACGTGCCGTGCATCGTCACGAGCTGGATGTAATACTCGGGCAGGATCACGCCGCCCGAGATCATGCTTTCCGGCAGGATCCCGCCGCCCGGCAACGGCTCGCCCGGGAAGCCGAGCTGCCAGCGGATCTGCATCGCCAGAATCCCGCCCACCAGCAGGAAGAACAGGCTGACGAACAGGAACTGGATGCCGATGATCTTGTGGTCGGTCGAGAAGATGTATTTCTGCCAGAAGCTCATGGGCGCGTGGTGCGCGTCGTGAGCCCCAGGCTTCGCGTGCGCGACACTCGTCATTCGGTTCCTCCGGCGGCTTGTTGGGTCAACCACGCCTGGTACTCCTCGGGGGTATGCACGAAGACGCGTGCCCGCATCTTGTAGTGCCCGTTCCCGCACAGCTCGGCGCACCCGATCTCGAACTCACCGGTTTTCGTCGCCTGGAACCAGGCCGTGATATTCATGCCCGGCACGGCGTCCTGTTTGACGCGAAATTCTGGGACGAAGAACGAGTGAATTACGTCCTCGGCGGTGAGCTCCACGGCGACCGGCTGATTCACGGGAATGTGCAGCTGGTTGCGCACCTCGAGATCGTCGTCGGTGCCGAGCTTTCCGTCCGCACCCGCATAGCGCATCAGCCACTCGAACTGCTTGCCGTGCACGCCGATGTGCATGGCGTTCGGCGGGACGCTCTTCGCGTTTTTCATCAGGACCCAGTAGTGATTGCTGACGAGTCCGAGCGCCACCATCGTCACGGCCGGGATCGCGGTCCAGATCACTTCCGCGCGCGTCGACCCGTGCGTGTAGAACGCTTTGCGCCCGGGCCGCGCGCGGTAGCGGATCACGAATGCCACCACGCCGACCTCCACGACGACGAGCGCGATTCCGGTGATGATCAGAATCACCAGAAACATCGTGTCGATCGGACCGGCAAACGTCGATGCGGCGTCGGGGAGCCACCAACGCATTTCGAACTCTCCTCGCGCTTTAGCGCGCGGCGAAAGTGATGTTGGCCGTCTTGCTCTCAGTTCCCGCGATCGTCACCGTGGCGGTCTGGGTGCCGAACTTCTCGTGCCAGGCCTCGATCGTGTACGTTCCCGGCGGCAAGTCCTTGATCGTGAAGGTGCCGTCCTCGCCGCTGACGGAAAAGAACGGATCCGGGCGGACGCCGGCGTACGACTTCATCCAGCCGTGGACGTTGCATTCGAGGTTGACCATCACCTCAGGCGCCGAGAATGTCCGCGTCGTCTTCATGCCCGCCGTCGGTTGGCTAATGTTGAATGGGCGGTTCTTTTTCGCCACTGCTTTGATGTTATGGAGCAGGGGATCAGAGTTCCGAATCTCGACCGTTTGGCCCACCATGACGCCGAACACGTGCGGGTGATAGCGACAGCCGTCCTGGTCGAGCACGACCGGTGTGGATGGCGCCTGATACTTCGCGTTGGCAGGCAGCCCGGCGCTCACGTACACGAACACATTGGCGAGGGCGTTGGCGGGCCCCGCCGTCACGGTTTCTTCCTTGGGCGGAGTCGGATACTTTGCCTTGCAGGCCGCCTCTTCACTCATATCGATCGTCGCGGCGCGCGGTGCCGTGCCCGTGAACTTGACCTTCCCCGTAATCGTACCGCCGGCCGACTGGCTCTCGCTGGATGCCGCCGCAGGGGGCGGTGTCGATTCCGACGGCGGCGGAGCCGGCGCGGCGTTCCCCTGATCGCCTTTGCTGCACACGGTGAGCAGGAACATCCCGCCCACCACGCTCAAGATTCTGCCTGTCATTGCTACCTCCGGTATGAAGTCTTCTGTTGCGCGCGCCAGACGACCAGCATGCCCAGACCGAGCGTGAGCATCATGGCGAGCACCGGCGAAATGAACACCCGGGCCGGCACCGGTTCGTCGAGGGCGAGGAAATACCACGTACTGGCGGCCATGCGCGTGCCGTGTTCTCCGTTGGATCCGTCCCAGGCGAAAAACGCGACGGGGATGGGCCGGCCACTCAGGAACGGAAGCTGGCTACCCGTATCGGGTGAAGCAAGTGCGCGCGTCAAGACGATGCGCCATTGCCCGTGGTCGTACACCGCCTGCGCGGCCACCCCGCTCCCCGGGAGCGCGTCGAACCGTTCGACGCCTCGCGCCAGCCCGGCCACCGCAGCATCCGGCGAGCTGCTGCTCCACCGCCACTGATATACGGGCCCGCTCGCGTTCCCCATGAGGAAGTAAGGACGTTCCATCCCCGTGGGAATCGCGACGGGAAACTGCACGGCCAGCTGGTCCGGCCAGAGGGCGGGCTGCTCGGCGGCGGCGGCGGCGGCGTCGCTCTGTATGGCGGCAAGAACGCGCTCGACATGCTCGAGCCAGTCCGGGTCCGGGCTTTTCGAGCGATCGTCCCAGACAACGCGGATCGCGATCGAATCTGCCGTATGAACGGCCTTTACCCAGACGCCGGTCGCCGCGGGTGCAAACCAGCGGTTCTTGCGAATCACCTGACCGACCAGCGGGAACCAGTACGCATCGATGGCATTCCAGGCGGAATCATCTGGTGCGCGCGGCAAGCCCCGCTCGACGAGCGGTGCGTGAATCACGTCGCGAATCACCGGCGGCTCACTCGGCGAGAGGCTCCGGACATACGCGGCGATCCGCCAGAGCTCGGTTTCGGTCAGGAATTTTTGATCGATCAAGTCACTGAACGAGGGCATCGGCGTACCGTCGAGGCCCGTGCGCAGGCGGTGATAGATGTCGGCAGTCGTCGCACCGCCGTTGAATTGCCAGCTCTGGTGCAGATTGGCGGCAAAAACGGGATGACCGGCGTCATCCTTTAGCGTAGGGGCCGACGGACCATCCCCTCGTCCTTGATCGCCGTGGCACTTGTTGCAGCCAATCGAATCATAGAACTGCCGGCCCACCCGCACCGCCTCTTCACCAGTTCCCCCGCTGGGCTCGTTGCCGAACGACAGCACTTCCGGGCGCTGCGTCGTGTCCGCGAAGAAGCTCGAGAACGTCTTGATGTACGCGAGCACGTCGCGCCGCTCGCGATCGGAGAGCTGCGTTTTCCATCCCGGCATCGCCGTGCCCGGCAGCCCTTCATCTATCGAGCGCAGCAGATCGGCATCGGTTGGGAGCTGCCCGCTCGCGGTCGTACGGATCTGATAGATGGCGCCGGTGAAGTCACGGGGCGGCGGCATCATGTACTTGGCCGCGACACCGTCACCCGCGCCGGTCTCTCCGTGGCAGCCGGCGCACCATTTGGTGTAGACGATTTTGCCGGCGGTGGTATCCTGCCCGAGCACGGAGCACGGAGCACGGAGCAGGACGATCAAGGCGAGCATCAAGGTGCGGCTAATCATGACCGCTCCCGCCTTTCTGCTCCGTGCTCCCTGCTCCGTGCTCCGTTTCCCACGTCCGCGGCTTCCAACCCGTCTGCTCATACAGGAAGAGGACGACCGCCCAGATCTCCTCCTCCGTCAAAAAGTCCTCCCACGCCGGCATCGCCGAATTCCACGGCGCGCCTTCACGCGGAAGTCCGGGCCCACCTTTGGCGACGCGCCAGAACACGAAGCTCTCGGTCAACTGGGCGATCGTTCCGTTGTCCTGGAAATTGGCGGGGAGGGGATTCAGACCCGTGGCGTACGGGCCCTGGCCGTCGAGATGGTCGCCGTGGCAGGGAACGCAGTTTTGATAATAGACCCGGCTGCCCAGCGCGAGGTGCGCGGTCATGTCGCCGCTGCGGCGCAGCGGGTTTTCCAGACCGACGAGCGTAATCGCCTTGCCGCGGAAGGTGATTTGCGACGGCGGCGCGGGATGGATCGAACGGAGACTGGGCGGCGCGGCCACGCTCGCCTTCACCTGGCCGTAGGTGATGCATCCCACGACCAGCGTTACCGCCGCGAGCACGGCCATCCGGACCATCTTCAGTCGCGGCTGCACGAGCACCTCGTGCAGCGGCTCCTTGAATTCGGCCCAGCGAGCCTCGTCGTCGCTCACCCAGATCAGCACGCCCACCAACACGGTCGCCATGTACTGGAGCACCACACTCTTCGGTACCAGGGCGCTTCCTGGCAGCATCGGAATGCCAAACGCGACGATGATATACGCGATGATCAGCAGGCCCACGGCCTGCCAGAACGGGTGGCGGCCATACGGTCTCACTTGCGGCTCGCCAGGAAGCGGACGAGCGACTCGAACTGCGCGGCGGTGAGCTGGCTGCCGAAGGTTTTCGGCATCACGCCCGCGAATTTCTCGTAGCCGGTCGCAATCCTCGCATCGGGTTCAAGCAGCGCCTCGCGGAGCTGCGCGCTCGAGAGCCTGGCGCCGATGCGGTTCAGGTCCGGACCTATCGGTCCGCCCTCGTTTCCGACCTTATGACACCCTAAGCAGCCGCCGCCGCGGATGATGGCCATGGGATCGGTCGATCCATTGGCGATGCCGGGGCCCGCCGCGGAGGCGGCTCCTCCGCCACCTGCGGCCGCCGGAGCCGCAGCCGGGATGTCAGTCGCCGAAACATCGACGTTACCGCCCAGCGACTCGAGGTATGCGATCAGAGCCCAGATCTGTTGAGGCGAGAGTGTGCGACTCACGTCGGGCATGATCGGCTCGTATCCTGGCACGACGAACGCGCCCGGTGCCGTGAGCGACTCGAACAGATACGCCTTGCACCCCTTGCCGGACACGCGCTTGTCGCAGCGCGCGCCGATTGGGCCCTGCCCTTTTTCGTCGGTGAGGAGGTTGGGCGCGCGTGTGCCCAGGCCGTGGCACGCAGTGCATCCGCCGGCGCCCTGATAGAGCTGGTCGCCGGCGCTGACGAGCTGCTCCGGGGTGACGTCCGCGCCGAGCGAGAGCGCGCGTGGCACCTCCGACTGCACCTGGGGAATCTGGTTCGCGATGAGGGTGTAAAGCGCGAGCGTGC
>DATFEG010000049.1:0-33298 GCA_035251445.1 Gemmatimonadales bacterium
GCCGAACAGCAGCGCGCCGCCGTTGTGGTTCGTGTAGGGGTCAGGGATCTGCAGCAGCCGCAACTCGGTGGCGCGTGAGGCGGTCGAGCATGCGCGTCACATCGGGTGAGCGACTGAAGATGCAGCGTTCAGCGACTTCGCCCCGCGCATAGCCGCCGGCTGGCGCCTCGCGCAGGATACGCAGGACCTTGTACTGGTCGGTCGTGACCCCATGCCGCTCGCAGATCTCTGCAAAAGCCTGTTGCAGATGATCGGCGGCGATCAGGACGCCAACGGCAGCCTCCACGGCAGGACTCAACGTTCGTTGCTGATTCACGCGCTGACGAACGGCCATACGGCAAAATCTGTTCCCAACACACATTGTCAAGAGCACGGAGCACGGAGCATGGAGCACGGGAGTCTGGATCCGCTCCCTGCTCCGTGCTCGGTGCTCCGTGTTTGTAACACGCATCTCCTCGCCGGAACAATCCCGTGTTGTGAACACGTTCTGTCACCAATGCCCGAACAGTCGAGTACCGCGCGATCAGTGCCGACAGTGCCGCGACAGGAGCAACGCCTGTCGACTTCGAGCCCGGTCATTCGACAATTGATGTGGCAGCACTCCCTCAGTCAGCAGGTCCAACTGGAGGTCGTCGCATATGCGTAGTCGCATCTTCGGAGAGCACGGACGCGGGTCGGCAATCCTGATCGGCGTCGTTCTGGTGATCGGTCTGACGCTGGCCGCTTGGAAGGTCGCCGCCGCACGCGCCGCCGCGATCGCGGCCTACCATCAACCCGAGCCGGTCGAGGTGATCACCACGGCCGTCGCCGAGGCGCAACAGCATCGCGCGACCACCACGTCGATCGGGACGGTGCTCGCGCTCCGTTCCATCACGTTACGGACCGAGCTCTCCGGCACCGTCAGCAAAGTCGCCCTCGTTCCCGGCCGCGTCGTGGATTCGGGCGCGGTGCTCGTTGCGCTCGACGTCACAGTCGAGCAGGCGGACCTTCGCGGGCAACAAGCGCAGGCCGCGCTCGCCCGGACAAGCCTCGCCCGGCTCGAGCGGTTGCGTCGAGCCGGTGGCGCCTCGGAGGAGGAGGTCGATCGGGCCCGCGCCGAGCAAGATATCGCCCAGGCTCAAATTGCCCGGACGGAAGCCGTCATCGCCAAGAAGACGATCCGCGCGCCGTTCCGTGCTCGCGTCGGCATCACCGATGTGCACCCCGGCCAATACCTGAATGAAGGCACGCAGCTCACGACCCTGCAGGGTGTCGAGGGGGCCGCGCACGTCGATTTCACGGTGGCACAGCAGTTCGCTGCCCAATTGCGCATCGGTCAGGAGGTCGGCGTGCTCGTCGGTGATGTAACTCCCATGGCCGGGCGGATCGTCGCTGTGGACTCGCGTGTCGATCCCGCCACCCGCACCACGATGGTGCGCATCACGATCGCCGGCTCCCAGATCCCGGCTCCGGGCTCCTCCGTCCGCGTCCTCGTGCCCGCAGGGGCTGCGATCGACGCCGTCGTGATTCCCGTGAGTGCCGTCCGCCGTGGACCCGGCGGCGACCATGTCTTCGTGATTGCGCCGGACTCGCTGGGCAAGCTCCGCGCCCACGAGCGTCCGGTCCGCGCCGGTCCCATGCTGGACGATGAGATCGTCATCCTCGATGGGCTGAAAGCGGGAGAGCAGGTGGCCGCGTCCGGCTCGTTCAAACTGCGCGAGTCCGTTCAGGTCGCGCCGGCTACACCCGCTGCACCTCAGGGAGCTCAGTGATGCGTTCGTTCACCGATACCTTCATCCGCCATCCGGTATTGGCGGTGGTCGTCAACCTGGCGATCGTGCTCGTCGGCTGGAGGGCGCTCAGCATGCTGCCCGTCCAGCAATACCCGAACATCCAGAGCTCATCCGTCGTGATCACGACGGTCTATTACGGCGCCAGCGCGGAAGCGGTGCGGGGCTTTCTCACCACGCCGATCGAGCGCGCGGTTTCGGCTATCGGCGGGATCGATTACGTCGAGTCGAACTCCCGTGCCGGCGTCAGCACTGTGACGGTGCACCTCAAGCTGGATCAGAGCAGTACCGCCGCGCTCGCGGAGGTCACCGCCCGGCTGCAGCAGGTTCGCGCCGAGCTCCCCGGTGAGGCGCAGCCGCCCCAGGTGGAGGTGCAGCGCGCCGATCGTCCGTACGCGTCGTTCTATCTCAGCTTCTCGTCCACAGAGCGCGATATCCCGGCGATCACGGATTGGCTCACGCGCACGATGCAGCCGCAGCTCGCCACGATCGCCGGCGTGCAGCGGACCGATATCCTGGGCGGCCGCCCGATCGCGATGCGCGTGTGGATCGATCCGGACCGGCTCGCCGCCCATAACCTGTCGCCCGGGGACGTGTACGCCGCGCTGCAGCGGAACAACTATCTCGCAGCGGTGGGCCAGACGAAGGGCAACCTCGTTCAGGTCAACCTGCTCGCCAATACCGACCTCCGCTCGACGGCCGAGTTCGAAAACCTGATCGTCACCGATCGGGCCGGCGCCGTCGTGCGGTTGTCCGATGTCGCCCGGGTCGAGCTCGGCTCCGAAGAAGCGGACATGATCGCGAAGTTCAACGACGAAGAGGCGGTCTACGTCGGCGTCTGGCCGACGATCGGCAGCAACGAGATCGAAGTCTCGCACCGCCTGCACGCGGAGATTGCGCGCATCACGCCGACGTTGCCGCCGGATATTCAGCTCCGCGTCGCGTACGACGGCACGACGTTCATGCAGGACGCGCTGAAGGAGATCACCAAGACGCTGATGGAGACGATTCTCATCGTCGCGCTCGTGGTGTTCCTCTTCCTGGGATCCGTCCGCACTGCGCTGGTGCCGCTCGTGGCCATGCCGGTCTCTTTGATCGGCGCCGGGATCGTGATGATGGCATTCGGATTCAGCCTGAACCTGCTGACGATTCTCGCGATCGTGCTGTCCGTCGGTCTCGTCGTGGATGACGCCATCGTGGTGGTCGAGAACGTGGAGCGCCACGTGCGCGAGGGGCGGAACCGGGTCCAGGCGGCGCTCATCGGCGCGCGCGAGCTCGTCGGTCCGATCATCGCCATGACGATCACGCTCGCAGCGGTGTACGCGCCGATCGGCTTCCAGGGCGGCCTCACGGGCTCGCTGTTCCTCGAGTTCGCCATCACGCTCGCCGCCGCGGTCATCGTCTCCGGCATCGTCGCGGTCACGCTGTCTCCGGTAATGAGCTCGCGGTTCGTGCATGCGGAAGGGAAGGAAGGCCGGCTGACCCGGCTCGTGAATCACGCATTCGAAGCGGTGAAGCGGACGTACGGGCGCCTGCTGGACGGCGCGCTCGCGATGCGTCCCGCTATCGTCGCGGCAGCGCTCCTCGTCATGGTCGCGGCGTGGCCGCTCTATACGTTCTCCAAGCGCGAGCTCGCGCCGGTGGAGGATCAGAGTCACATCAGCCTGTTCATGGACGTGCCGCCCGACGCGTCACTCGCGGCCAACAACAAGGCCTCACTCGACCTCGTCCGGACCGTGCAGTCGTTCCCGGAAGCCAAGTTCATGTGGTCGCTGACGGCGTCGTGGGGCGCCTTTGGCGGCATGGTTGCGAAAGACTGGCATGAACGGCAGCGCTCGACGCAGCAGGTGTTCCCCGCACTGTACGGCGCCGTGTCGCAGATCCCGGGGGTCCGCGTGTTCCCGCATCTCGATCCGCCGCTGCCGACACCCGGGCAGTACGACGTCGAGCTCGTGCTCCAAAACGACGTGCCGCCCGAGCAGATGCTGCAGGCCGCGGGCGCCGTAGTCGGGGCAGGCTGGCAGAGCGGGAAGTTCCTGTACGTCGACACCGATCTCAAAATCGATCTGCCGGAAGCACGCGTCGTGATCGACCGTGATCAGATCGCCGACCTCGGTCTCGACCTGGCCACGGTCGGGCGTGAGCTGGGGACGGCGCTCGGCGGCGGCTACGTGAATCGGTTCAACTACTTCGATCGCAGCTACAAGGTGATCCCGCAGATCGGCGACGACGACCGGCGAACGGTGGGCCCGTTGCTCGATCTGAAGATCAAAACGCCGGCAGGCCAGCTCGTGCCGGTCTCGACGTTTACGCGCATCGAAGCGACGACCGCCCCGCGTGCGCTGACCCGATTTCAGCAGCGGAATTCGGTGCGCGTGTTCGGCGCCGTACAGCCGGGTGTCACCAAGGAAGAGGGGCTGCGAGTCCTCGAGAACGCTGCCGCGGCCGTCAATGCCCCCGGCATGAGCGTCGATTACGGCGGCGAGTCGCGCCAGATCCGGCGTGAGGGCGGCACCCTGACACTCACCCTCGGCTTCGCGCTGATTCTCATCTATCTCGTGCTCGCCGCGCAGTTCCGCAGCTTCCGCGATCCGTTGATCGTGCTGCTGGGCTCCGTGCCGCTCGCTATCTCCGGCGCGCTGATTTTCAGCTTCCTCGACCTGACGACGCTCAACATCTACTCGCAGGTCGGATTGATAACCCTCGTCGGACTGATCGCGAAGAACGGGATCCTGATCGTGCAGTTCGCGAACACGCTACAAGAGCGCGGGCTCCCCAAGATGGTGGCATTGCGCGAGGCGACGTTGACGCGGTTGCGCCCGGTCCTGATGACGTCCGCCGCGACTGTCTTCGGCCACTTCCCGCTGGTCCTCGCCACTGGGCCCGGATCGGCGGCGCGCAACAGCATCGGCATCGTGCTCGTCACGGGCATGACGCTGGGCACGCTGTTCACGCTGTTCATCGTGCCCGTCTTCTACTCGCTCATCGCCGCCGAGCACAAAGCGGAGCCGGCACTCGAGCCGGTCGGCCAGGAGGTATTGGTATGACACGCAAACCTCGAACTGCTTTTGGTGTGGGAGCGCTCCTGGCGCTGTTCGCGCTGGGATTGCCCACGCCCGCATACGGTCAGAAGCCGGAATCCACTCCTCCAGTAGCCTTTTGGAAAACGTTGGGTGATACGACGCTCGAGCGACTGGTGGGCGAGGTCGTGAAGTCGAATCACGATGTTGTCGCCGCGGAGGCGCGGCTGCGGGGCGCGCGTGCCGATCGGACGAGGACGGCGCTCGACTTCGCTCCGAGCGTGTACGCAACCGCGAGCTACACACGCCACCGGTTAGCGAACGCCTCGGTTCCGGGCAGCGGTGGAGGCACAGCATTGCCCGATCAGACGACCTGGGACGCCGGGTTGCAGCTCTCGTGGGAAATCGACCTGTTCGGACGGATCCGGAAATCGACGCAAGGGAAAAACGCGCTGGTTGGTGCGGCTGAAGAGGACGTCCGGGACCTGCAGGTGTTGCTCGCAGCGGAGCTGGCAATCAACTACTTCGAGCTGCGCGGCGACCAGGACCGGCTGCGCGTTGCCCGCAAGAGCGCCGAGAACCAGCAGCACACGCTGGACGTGACGCTGCAGCGGCTCGAGGCGGGGCGGGGCAGTGAGTTCGATTCCGAGCGGGCGCGGACTCAGCTGAACTCGACGCTCGCCGCCATCCCGGCATTGGAAGCGTCCGTCAATGCGGCGGAGCATCGGATCGCCGTGCTCATCGGGCATGAGAACACCGGGCTCGAGCAGGGTGGTAACAATTCGGTGTCGCTCACCACGCTTCCCGACTCGATCGTCCTGCCGAGCTCGGATATCGCAGTGCGGCGCAGGCCGGACGTCCGGAGCGCCGAGCGACAGGTCGCGGCGGGCAACGCTTTCGTCGGGGCAGCCAAGTCGGAGTACCTGCCGCGCATCACGGTGGGCGGCACCGCCGGATATGTGGGCGCTTCCTTTGACGCGCTCAGCAACTCCAACACGCCACGGTACGCGATTGGGCCCGTGGTCTCGCTGCCGCTGAACATCGGCCGCGTGAAGGCTGGAGTAGACCAGGCGCGCGCGCAGCAATCGGAAGCCGAGGCGTATTATCGCAAGACCGAGCTGCAGGCGCGTGAGGAGATCGCGACGTCGATGGTCGCGTACAACAAGGCCCGCCAGAGTCTGGGCTATCTCGAGGCGGCGGCGAAGGCCAGCGAGCGAGCGGCCGCGCTGGCGCGACTTCGCTTCGATGAGGGCGCAAGCGATCTCCTGCAAGTGCTCGATTCGGAGCGCACGATGCTCGCGGCACAGGATCGCCTCGCGTCAGGCCGGACCGCGGCGGTGAATGGATTGGTGACGCTGTATCGCGCGACTGGAGGGTCGTTGCCGTAGGTCCTCACCCACTCTAGTCAGCCGCCTGCGAGTCTGCGGGCTGTTCGTCCGCCAGCAATCGAAACGTTTTCACCGCACCGGTGAGGCGATCGGCAGCTTCGGCAAGCTGATTGGCCGACGACGCAATCTCCTGCGTGGACGCGCTCTGTTGTTCGCCCGAGGCCGCGAGCTCCTGGGCAGAGGCCAGGAGACTTGCGGTGTCGGTCGCGACGCTTTCCAGACGGGTCGCGATCTCTTCGACCAATGATTTGAGCTCGCCGGCGGACTGGGCGATCTCGCGGCTCCAGCGGTCGTTGGCGTCCGCTTCACCGGCCACCGTCGCAAGACCCTGCGCTGCAGTCTGTGATGCCTCACGCACCGCCGCGCCGCCTTCGGCGAGCCGGACGAGTCGGTCTCGCGTGGCTTGCACGCGTGCGAGCACGCTGCGTACGGTGTCGGAGGTCTCGCTGGCCGCAGCGGCCGCCACCGAGGCAAGCTTGCGTACCTCATCGGCGACGACCGCAAAGCCCCGACCCTGTGGGCCGGCGCGCGCCGCCTCGATCGCAGCGTTCAACGCCAGCATGTTCGTCTGAGTCGCGACAGCCTTCGTTTGGGCGACGAAAGTCTGAATCTTCGCGGAAGCCTGGGCCAAAGCCGCGGCCTCTTCCGCGCCTTTCGCGACCTCATCGGCGAGCTTGGCGAGCCGCGCGGTACTCTGATCCAATCCATCCTTGTGGCGTCGCGCGAGCGCCGACAGATCGGCGTTGCGGCGAGCGGATTCTTCGGCGCCCTGTGCGAGCTTCACGGCAATTTGGAGGATCCGGGCGGCATCATCGGCGGCGGCCCGTACCAGGTGCGACTGCTCTCCGGCGCGCCTCGACAGGTCCTGCGACGTCGATGCCATTTCTTCGGTCGATGCGCTCATTTCCTCCGTGGAAGCGGAGATCTCGGTCGCCATCGCCGCGGCTTCATCCGCTGCCGCGCGTATCGCGCCGACGAGGCGGCGCAACGCCACCACCATCGAGTGTACCGCGGACATGAGCTCGGCAACCTCCGTGGCTTCGGTGCGGTGCGTGGATACGGTGACCGACAGATCTCCCCCCGCGACCCGGCTCGCGATGGCGCCGGCCGCGCGCACCGGCTCTGTCACGAGGCGTCCAAGTCGCTGTGACAACCAGAACAGCGCCCCAACGGCGATGGCGGCGACGAGCAACGCGCCCAGCCACACGGCGCGCTGCGTACTGCGCGCGGTGGCGAACGCGGTGGCTGTTGGCTCGCGATGGAGAACCCACCATTCCCCTCGATTCGCGGGGACCGATACGACCAACTGTTCTTCGCCCCGGCTTGTTGTGATACGCGCGGTCGCCGGCTCGGCGCCGAGCGGGATCCGATCCTTGTCGGGCACCGCCAGCAGCACGAGGTTCGGGTCTTTCGAGACGAGAACGTCGCCGTGGCCGTCGACGACCTCGAGGTAGGCGCTGCCGGCGAACTCCCCCACGCCGAGCAACGCCGTCAGTCGGTCGAGTCCGAACACGGCTTTGAGCACGCCGATCGGTGCTCGCACGCGCGGGGCCGTGATCGGCACGACGATCTCGAGTGATGCGGCGCCTGTGGACGAGTCGAAGGTCGCCTCGCCTTCGTACAATCCCTCCTGCGCGCGTTGCCACCAGGTCTCGTCGCGCTGTACGAAGTCGGAAGGGCGACCGGAGGCCACGACGTTCAAGCCATGGCTCTCCGTCACGATGATCTCCGACAGATCGGAGATGGATGCGGTGGCATGCGCGCGCAAATAATCGCGCAGCGCGGCATCCCCGCCCAGCTGACGGGTGGCACCGAACATTTGCTCGAGGTCAGGAATTGGCAGCCGGTCGAGACCGCGAGAGGTCACGTCCGCACCGGCTTGGCGAACTACGGCGCCGAGCTGGGGCAAGCTCGCCAGAGCGACGACTTCTCGGCGACGCTCTTTGAGATATTGCGAGATGATCGCGGCGACGCGGGTCGCGGCGTCGCGCCCCCGCACCTCCGCTTGTTGCTCGAGAACCCGGCCGACCCGGCTGCTGGTAAGCCAGGCGACGAAGGCGACCAGCAATACGGCGATTCCGCTGCCCGAAATGAGAACGCTGCGCCGCAGTTGTTGAGACTTTATGGCCATTCCCGAGGCGTTTAGTATTGGTCACGTATGCGGAACATCCCAAGCTACGATCCGTCGTCGCTCGAGGCAAAGTGGCAGGCGCGCTGGGCGGAGCGTCACACCAACGAGCCCGATCTCGATCGCGCGGCGAGGCCGTTCTACAACTTGATGATGTTTCCCTATCCGTCCGCGGAAGGGTTACACGTCGGGAACATGTTCGCGTTCACGGGCGCGGACATCTACGGGCGCTTCAAGCGCCTGCAGGGATTCGATGTCTTCGAGCCGATCGGCTTCGACGCGTTCGGCATTCACTCCGAGAACTACGCGCTGCAGGTCGGCACGAATCCGGCGACGCTCATTCCGAAAAACATCGCGACATTCCGGCGCCAGCTCCGGCAATTCGGCGGGATGTACGATTGGCGGCACGAGCTCTCGACGACGGATCCCGCATATTACAAGTGGACGCAGTGGATTTTCGTCCAGCTCTTCAAGGCGGGGCTCGCTTACAAGAAGCGAGCGGCGGTCAACTGGTGCCCCAAGGACAAGACCGTCCTCGCCAACGAGCAGGTCATCGATGGTCGTTGCGAGCGCTGCGGCACGGCGGTCGAGCAGCGGTTTCTCGATCAGTGGTTCTTCCGCATCACCGATTTTGCCGAGCGCTTGCTCGCGAATCTCGATCACATCGACTGGTCCGCGTCGACCAAGACGCTGCAGCGCAACTGGATCGGCCGCAGCGAAGGCGCCGAGCTCATTTTCGAGACACCGAGCGGCAAGAAGATCACGGTCTTCACGACGCGACCCGATACCGTTTTCGGCGCCACGTACCTGGTCCTTGCGCCGGAACAACCGTTCGTCGACGAGCTGACCGCGGTCGAGCAACGCCCCGCCGTCAAGGCATATCAGCGCGAGGTTCAGTCAAGAGACATCGTGTCGCGGCGCGTCGGCGATAAGACAAAGACGGGTGTGTTCATCGGGTCCTACGCCCGCAATCCCGCGACCGGCGAGGCGATCCCGATCTGGATCGCCGACTACGTGCTCATGGAGTACGGTACCGGCGCGATCATGGCCGTGCCGGCACACGACAAGCGGGACTTCGAGTTCGCGACGCAGTTCAAGCTGCCGATTCGCCAGGTTGTCGAGACGCCCGGAGAAGCGCTGCCGAGCGTGTCCGAAGACGGGACGTTGATGAGCTCCGGCGCCTTCGATGGCATGCCCAGTCGTGATGCAGCCAGGAAGATCGTCGCATGGCTCGCCGAACGCGGCCTCGCCACTCCTCGGGTTCAGTACCGGCTCCATGACTGGTGCATCTCCCGGCAGCGCTATTGGGGGCCGCCCATCCCCATCATCTATTGTGAGAAATGCGGCGCCGTGCCCGTGCCGGAGCAGGACCTTCCCGTTCAGCTTCCGCTCATCGAAGACTTCCGCCCGGATGACACCGGCGTCAGCCCACTCGCGCGCCATGAGGAATGGTATTTCGTGAAGTGCCCACAGTGCGGCGGGGAGGCGAGGCGGGAAACCGACGTGTCCGACACGTTCCTCGATTCCGCCTGGTATCATCTTCGCTATCCGTCGACCGAGTTTCATGACCGGCCGTTCGACCCGGCACGAACCAGGAAGTGGCTACCGGTTAGCAGCTACATCGGCGGCAATGAACACGCCGTCCTCCATCTACTCTACGCGCGATTCATCTGCATGGTGCTGCACGATCTGGGGCATGTGCATTTCGACACGCCGTATCCCAAGTTCCGGGCCCACGGACTGATCGTCAAAGACGGCGCAAAGATGTCCAAATCGCGTGGCAACGTCGTGGTCCCGGATACCTATATCCAGCAGTGGGGGGCCGACACGTTCCGGATGTACCTCATGTTTCTCGGTCCCTTCCAGGAAGGTGGGGATTTCAGGGACGAGGGGATCGTGGGAATACGCCGATTTCTGGAGCGGGTCTGGGCGATGGCATACCAGACCTCCGACTCAGCGTCCGTCCCAGCACAGGCGACATCCAAGCTGCATCAGACGATCCGGAAGGTTTCGTCGGACACCGAATCGCTACAGTACAACACCGCGATTGCCGCCATGATGGAGTATGTGAACGAACTCAGGGAGCACGGAGCAGGGAGCAGGGAGCTGATCAAGCCGCTCATCATCATGCTGGCGCCGTATGCACCGCACGTTGCCGAGGAGCTCTGGGAAGTCCTGGGGGAAAAGGAATCCGTGTTGCAGGCGCGCTGGCCCACATTCGACGAGCGGCTCGCGAGCGCGGGGGATGTGGAGATCGCCGTTCAGGTCAACGGCAAGCTGCGGTCGCGTCTTGTCGTGCCGCGCGGCATGGCTGAGAGCGAAGTCATGAAGATCGTGCTGTCGGACGCCGCGGTGAAAAAATTCGTGAATGGGCAGCCGGTGAAGAAGGTTATCTATGTGCAGGATAGGTTGGTGAACCTGGTTGTCTGACGGAGCACGGAGCACGGTGCAGTTTGCTCCGTGCTCCGTGCTCCGTTTTAGAGCATCCGCGCCACCAGGTCACCAACGACGTAGCCTACCGCGGCAACTCCCAGGCCAACGATAAACATGTCCAGGCCGCTGCGGATGATTCCGCGACCCGTGAAGAAGCTGCGTGCGGCGCCAACGGCGAAATGTGACAGCATGGCGATGGTGAACGCCGTCCAGATGGCGATGCGACCTTCGAGGAAAAGAAAGGGGGCCACCGGAATGAAGGCGCCCACTGCGGTCGCCACGCCGGTGATCCAGCCTTCGCGGAACGGGGTCGCGTGAGCCTCGCCAATCTTCAGCTCTTCGCGTACGGATTCCCCTAACGCGCGCTCCGGATCGCGCATGACCTCCTGAGCCATGCGCTGCGCGGTGCGCAGCTCGACACCCTTGGCTTGGTACAATAGCGTCAGCTCGTCCTGCTCCACCTCGGGCATCAGCCGGATCTCTTCCTTCTCCATCGCGATCTCGTGCGCATACACTTCCTGCTCGCTCTTGGCAGCGAGATAACCCGATGAGCCCATCGACAGCGCATCGGCAATCATGCCGGCGACGCCGGAGATCATGATGACATGCGGCTCGACCGCCGCACCGATCACGCCCGCGACGAGACCGAAGTTCGCCGTCAGCCCGTCGTTGAATCCGTATACGACGTTGCGCAAAAAGCCTCCCGAGCCGCTCTTGTGCCACGGCTCGGCGCCTTTGCCGGCGATACCGGCCAGCGTTTCCGCGTGAGCGGCCGACTCTTTCGCGAGTTGCAGCGAGACTTCCTGCGCATCCGGAAGCGTCGAGGCGTTGTGAAGATCGAGATAGCCCTTCACCTCCTCGCCTTCTTCTCGGAGCAATAGCGGGAGCAAGAGTCGCGTGCCGAACCGGCGCCCAAACCAGGCCCGGATCTTTGCATTCAGCGACGGCCGCGGGTGGCGAACCTTGTGACCGTGCTCGGCGAGCAGCTTGCCCCACATCTGCACGTGCCGCTCCTCGACTCCGGCCAGCTTGACGTAGATGTCCTTCTTGTGGGGATCAGGCTCCTGACCAGCCAGCGCGAGATACAGGTAGGCGGCGTCTGCTTCGTCTTGCCAATGATGGAGCCATTCGTGAACGTCGGGTTTTGCCATGCGCAAAGATATCCGCTAAAACCTCAAGTTCCTATCGGGTAACTACTTAGGTGCGTGGTGCGTAGTGCGTGGTGCGTGGGACTGCACCACCACGTGCCACGCACCACGCACCACGCACCGTCGCACGCGACGGTATAAGTCCTTGTCGCATCTTAAAGATCGGACATGACCGTGTCTCTCGCCGTCCCGGACATCCTAGTCGCCCGAGCGCAAGCCGGAGATGAAGAAGCCCTCGAAGCGCTCTACAGGGCCTTCGAGACGCCTGTCTACAATCTCGCGCGCCGCATGCTCAAGCGACCGGAAGATGCCGAAGATGTGGTGCAGGAGACGTTTCTCGAAGTGGTGCGGAACATCAAGCAGTACCGCGGCGAAGGGCATCTGTGGGGGTGGGTACGCCGCATCGCTTCGACGAAAGCGCTGATGCGGATTCGTCGGGATCAGATTCGCGCGACCGAACCGCTGGATGAGGAGCCTGGCAAACCAGGCATGCACGTGGGCGCGAACATCGACCTCGAGCGCGCGTTCGAGCAGCTGTCGGAGACCTCACGCGCGGTGGTGTGGTTACACGACGTCGAAGGATACACACATGAGGAGATCGCGGAGCAGATGGGCAAATCGGTCAGCTTTTCAAAGTCGCAGCTGGCGAGAGCGCACGCGCGGCTGCGGCGCATGCTCGATATAGAAGCTGGGGAGGCTGGAGGAACTCACGCATGATGCATTGTACGATGGAAGATCTGGGAGCACTGCGGGCAGGTGAGGGGTCGGTGTGGGCGCGCCGGCACATCACCACCTGCGACATCTGTCAGAAGGAGCTGGAGCTGCTCTACCAGCGGGTCGCGCAGCTCAAGGCGCTGCCGGCTCTGCGACCGTCGCGCGATCGTTGGCCGGCGGTGCAGGCGGTCATTCGGGCCGAGCGATCCCGCAAACGCCGCACGTTGAGTTGGATGGGCAGCTTGGCTGCGGCGGCGGTACTGGCCGGAATTCTCTTGATGCAGCCGAACGGCCAAAACACACTCTACGCCGAGCTCAATCGAGCAAAGCAGCAATCCGCGACACTCGAAGACTCATTGCGACATTACGACATCGACGGCCGTGTGCTCAGCGGACACGCGGCGGCCGTCGTCGCCGATCTGGAAGACCGCATCTCCGCAATTGATGGCACGTTGGCCGAGCAGAGTGCCGCCGAGTCGGATGCTGAGGCCACCGCCGCCGAACTCGTAAAACTTTGGCAGGAGCGGGTAGGGCTGATGCGGGAGCTGGTGGATGCTCGCGCGACGCGCGCTCGCTATGTCGGGCTCTGAGCGAGCCGAAGGGAGAGAGAGCATGATTCGCAAGTTGACTATCGCAGCTTTGGCCGTCTTCACGCTCTGGCCGGCGGCGTCAAGTGCGCAGGAGCCGGCGCCGCGAGCGCGCAGCCGTCCACGCGTGCGCGTCGAGGCGGGACCATATGCATTTGCGTTTGATAATCGCGGTCGCATCGGCGTGATCGTCGATACGCACGCCGATACAACGAGGGATAAGGTTGGTGCCCGCATCGAGGGCATCACCCCTGGAGGACCCGCAGACAAGGGGGGTCTCAAAGCGGGTGACGTGATCACACGGTTTAACGGCACTGCCCTTGGAGGCGCGACGTCGGAGGACGAGGTGGATTCAGGGCCAGGCATGAAGTTGATCGACTTGGCGCGCGCGCTCGATCCCGGCGATACCGTCCGCGTCGAATATCGCCGCGGCAATGAGTCACGCAGAGCAACACTCGTGGCGGAAGACCTCGATGGCGGCTTCTGGAGGCAAGGGCCCGGACGAGGACTCCTCCGCACGCCCGGGATGGGGGTCCGCCGCGGCAGCTTCGAATTCTCGTTCGGCAGCCCGTGGGGAGGCATCGAGTTGGTTAACCTGAACCCCGATCTGGGCGACTACTTCGGAACGCGCGAAGGTCTTCTCGTCGTGAGCGCCCCGGCCGACTCGACCCTCACCCTCAAGGGCGGCGACGTCATCACGACCATAGGCGGCCGCAAACCGTCCTCGCCGACGCAGGCGATGAAAATCCTCCGGTCGTACGATCCCGGCGATACCGTGTCGATCAACGTGCTTCGCAAGCGAAACCGGGTAACCGTGACGTGGACTGTGCCTGACGAAGCGGACCACTTTTTCAAGGTCGAACCGGAGCTCCTACGTGAGGAGCCGAGCTGGTTCCACCTGATGCCCAAGATGCGCGGCGAGATTCAGATTCCGAAGATCGAGATTCGCGAGGGGATTAAGAAGACGCGGGTAATCTAGTTTATCGATTCGGCCCTACCAAAATCGCATTCGTCACCAACTTCGCCGCACCCCTCCAGAACGCGCGAAACATCGGATCGCTGAGAAAGAGTACGACTCGCCCGCTGCCCTGATTTTCTACGGTCGCCCACGCGGTCCCTTTGAGGAGCCTGGCTGTGTTATCGGGCCATGTGAATCCCGACAGCACCAGTGAATCCGTGGGATCGGTGAATGCGGCAACATTGGCGCCGCTCTTGGATGGCTTCCAGAACGTGTCCCCGTCGATAAAAACGGGCAGGCGGCCGCGGTCGTAGCCGAGCGTGAGCCAGTGCGTCGTGTCGATCGTTGCCCGGAAGATCGCTCCGGGGATCCATTCCAGGCGGTCGCGCGAGGGTGCCGTGGGGGAGAGCAGTGACGGCTCGGTCCCGGGCGCCGTGGTGTCGGCCTTGGCGCCGCTGTCGGGTGCTACGGGGGCGACCGTGGACAGGCCGAGATCCTTGTGGGCTGCGAGCGTTCCCGAGCCGCCGTACCCGATCAAGGCGCCTCCAGACCGCACCCACGCCTTGAGCTTCTCGACGCCATCGTCGCCCAGCTCGCGGCGCATGCGGCTGGTGCTGCCGTCGGGGATTATCAGCACGTTGAAGTTCTGCAAGTCATTCATGCGGCCGAGCGCGCGCAGCGGCACGGGGGTGAACGGCGCGTTCAGCTCGCGCGTCAGGAAATACCATAGCCAGCCGTAACTCGTTTCGTAAATGCCGTCGCCGACGCCCACCACTATTTTGGGCGGCTGTAGAGCGACGACCTCGCCCGATCCGATCCCCACATCGCCGGTGTCCGGGAACGCGGATTGCACCGGCGACACCGTGACGCCCAGCGCCGGCCCGAGGGCAGCAATGCGATCATGGAGCGTCGCGCCGTTGCGTTGTGGACGCGCGACGAACGTACCGCGCGGATATGTACGGCCTCCCGCCTGGATGGGCCGCGTCGCGACGGCCAGCCTGAAGCCTTCCGCCTGCAGCGCCATGGCAAGACGAGCGGCGCCGGGAGTTTCGTTCGTGAAGACATACGCGCTCGCCGCCCGCGTGGGGGCGGGCGGCGCCGGTAGCACCGTATCGGTGACGGCCTCGCCGCCCGGCCCGGTATCCTCGGTCCAGTAGGCATCGAGGTTGAATGAGAGCGGCAGCGACCAGGCCGTGATATCGTAGAAGCCGTAGTCCTCCTTGTCCGCATCTTCACCGCGTCGCCGGTTGCGCTGAAACTTGGCCACTTCCCGATCGACGAAAGTGCGCTGCAGCTCCGCCTCGGGTTCGAGCAACGTCTTGGCGATGCGCCGTTGCGGTTGATTCAAGTCGATCACATAAGAGCCCGCAGGGAATGAGCGTGAGGCGCCGGCCCGGCGGGGACTCAGGTAGTTGTGCGCGGCGCGGGATGTCAGCGGCTGCCGCAGTCGCGTGACCTCTATGCCATTGCGCAGCAGCAACCCGACCACGTGCGTCGCCGTCTGCAAGTCATTCCCGGGGACGATGACCACGCGTTTGAGCCGGTCGGCCGCCGCTTCCGTGATCGCCGATCGGCGGAACTCGTAGTAGTCCTGCAGCCGGCTCTGGCGGTTCTGGGCGGTTGTTTCGAGCGTCGCGAGAGAGGCCACGAAGTGGTGGGCGATCCCGTCACGGAAGGTCGAAATCGATCCATCGTCGCGTCGGCGGCGGAACTCCGGCCCGCCGTCGGTCTCGTAGGTCATTCCCGTCGCGCCGTGGAAGGTCGTCCACTCGTCCCAGTAGCCGACGTAGAAAAAGTCGAAGACCCCGCGCACGAAATATTGCCAGCCGTACTTGTCGAACGCTGCGGCATTCGCGCGGCCGTACGTTTCGAACCATTTGGTGGTCTGCGCGGGCAGGTTCATGTTCACCGCCTGCGCAACGGGCGGGAAAAAGTATGTCGGCGTCGTCGAGTGATGGTCCACGAACACCTGCGGATGCCAGCGCAGAATTCCATCCATCATCACGCGGACTTCGGGCTGGCTCTGCGCCACGAGATCGCGGTTCATGTCGAAGCGAAAATGACTGAACCTGCCCGTGATACTCCATGGCTCGGTCTGCTCGAACGCCCACGGATGATCGGCGCCGACGGCAACGGCGTTATACCAGGCGGCAAATCGCTCGTGACCGTCCGGATTGGCGGAGGGATTGAGAACGAGCACGACGGACTTGAGAATCTCCAGGGTTTGGGGTTCGTCGGAGGCCGCGAGCTGGTAGGCGACCTGCAACGCCGCCTCGAATCCCGCCGGCTCGTTTCCGTGGACCGAGTACTGGAAGAGCGCGATCGCAGGCGATTGTGCGGCGATGGTGGCGGCTCGCGCGGCGGTCGTCTTGCGCGGATCGGTGAGCTCGGTGATTTCGGTCCTGATCTGATCCAGCTTGGCCAGATTCGCGGGATCGGAAATGATCAGCGCGCGGATGGGCCGATATTCCGTCGTTCTTCCCCAGGTCTCGATGCGAACCCGATCACCGGCCGTGGCCATGAGGGTGTCGAGATACCGCTGCATCACGGCATACATCGTGTGCTGATCGCCGGCGGCGTAGCCTGTGATCGCTTCGGGCCGGGGCACGGCGGGGCGGTACGGTCCGCGCGTGTAGAAGTCGAACGGTTCTTGAGATGCCAACGGGGACGCGAGCAGCAGAGTCACGACGAAGCAAAAGCGCATCAATGTCCTTTGAATGTCCGTTAGGACAGTGCCTGCCGAGCCCACCCTTCAGGGTGGGGAAAATGATCTTCTTTACGCCCGTCGGCGAGCGGCGGGCAGGACTTGGTCGAAGGAGGCGAACTCGAAGGGCTTTGGGACGCACGGCCGGCCGGTCCCATCCAGGAACCGTCGCATCTGCTCGTTCACGAGGTCACCGGTCGTGAAGATCACTCGCTCGGCATGGCCCGGGTCGTTGCTGCGCAGCCGCTCGAACAGCTGCTCGCCCGAGAGATCGGGCATGCGCATGTCGACGATCACGGCGTCATACAGGACGTCGCGTAGCCGGTTGAGCGCGTCCTGACCACTGGCTGTGGTCTCAACCCGGTGGCCGCGTCCGGCGAGGTAGCGCTGGAGCGAGACGCGCACAGACGCTTCGTCGTCCACTACCAGCACGCGAAGCCTGTCGTTGTCGTTCGTCGCGTGCACATGCGGTGCCGCGGGGGCCTCTCCGGACGCCCGCGGCTTGATGACCGGCAGCTCGACGATGAAGCGGGCGCCGCTCGAGGGGACGTTTTCGGCCCAGATCCGCCCCTCATGCTCCCGCACGATACCCAACGAAATCGAAAGTCCCAGCCCCGTGCCGGAGCCCGTCGGCTTCGTGGTGAAGAACGGATTGAAGATCCGCTCGATGAGGTTGGGTGGGATGCCGCCGCCGGTGTCCTCGATCTCGATACGCACTGAGTCGCCGCTGCGGCGCGTGTGGACGGTCAGCCGATGATGCTGGCCTTCCCGCTGCTCCATAGCCTGCTCGGCGTTAGTGATGAGGTTGAGGAACACCTGCTGCAGCTGATGCGCATCCGCCATCGTCTCGTCGAGCGTGTCGTCGTACTCGCGACGCACGTCGATCCCCCGCACGCGCAGCTCGTACCCGCGAAGCTCCAGCGTGTCGTCCAGTACTTGATTGACCGCGGTCAACACCTTTTCGGCTTTGTGCTGGCGCGCGAAGGTCAACAGGTTCTGCACGATGCGGCTGGCGCGCCGGGCCTCGCTGTAGATCGTTTCCGCTGCGGTCCGTTGATCGGGCGGGAACCGCTTCTCCGCCAGTAGCAGCTGCGCGAATGCCGATATGCCTGCCAGGGGGTTGTTGAGCTCGTGCGCGACGCCGGAAACGAGCTGCCCAATCGCCGACATCTTCTCCGACTGAATCAGCTGCTCCTGCAGCATCTTTTGGTCGGTGACGTCGCGTATGAGACAAAGCACTTCTTCGTCTTTCTGCGGCGTCGAGTACGTGATCGAAATCGTGCGGATTTCGCCGTCCTTGCGGTAAAACTGCGAGTCGAAGAGGCCGGTCTCGCCCGCCAGTGCTTGCTGGAAGTGGGCGAGTGCTTTGGGAAGGTCGTCATCGGGCAGCATGGGAGCGAACCACTGGCCCACCAGCTCCTCGCGCCGGTAACCCGAGATGATTTCGGCCGCATGATTCACGGTGGTGAAGCGGCCGTTCGCGTCGAGCGTCACGATCGCGTCAGATGCCGATTCTACCAAGTGGCGATAGCGGGCTTCCGATCGCGCCAACGTGTCCTGAGCTCGTTTGGGATCGGTGACGTCGCGCAGCGTAGCGACCGTGCCGATCAGCTCACCCTTGACGCGGAACGGACCGCTGGAGACTGAGACATCGCGCTCTTCGCCGGTGCGGTGATTGATAACGCGGGTCTCATAGCGCTGCGGGATTCCGGCGAAGACCTTGTCTTCGCGGGAAGCGACATGCGACCGCTCAGCGGGGGACACCTGATCGGCGATGGCTTGTCCGACAATCTCGCTGGTGGTCCAACCCAGGAGCTCAGCACCTGCCTGATTGGCCGCCAGGACGCGGCGGTCCGTACCGGTCACTACCACGGCGTCTGGTAGTGCGGCGACGACATCGGCTGCTGCCTGCAACAGATCGAGACGCGGCCGTTTGGGCGGAGCGGCGGTAGAGCGCGTACCGCGCGCGGGCGAAACGCGGCGAGCCTTAGTCACGCGTAATAAGACGCCTCCATCGAGATCCGCATCAATTGGAGACTTTCCACCGCGGCTTTGGTGACCTTCTCCGGCGTGTCGTTGCCACGCTTGACGCAGTCCTTGATGATCTCGAGGGCGTGGATCGGATGCTCATCATCGTACTTCGCGTGCTCCTCCAGCCACCACCGGCCGCGCGGGCCGATTTTTTCATTCTTGGCGAGACCGCGCAACGCCTTCTCGGAGATCTTCTGAGCGACGCCCTCCACCGCATAGTTCGTCGCGGAGACCGCCTGGCCGAATTCCCCATTGCGGCAGATTTCGGTCAGGTACCCGTGGAATTTCTTGACTTCCGGAATCATCGGCTCGGGGGCTTGGAAGCGTTTCTTGGGAACGTTGAAACCGTCGCCCATGGCCCGCCACATCGCATCGTGACGCCGCTCCACTCGGATGTTGTCGTGGAAAAACCCTTTCCCCATCTCCGGTGAGCGATCGAGCAGAATCTGGAGCCATTGCGTAAAGTCCCGAATGATCGGGTAGAACGCGACGAGAAAGTTCTGGGTCTTTCCTTCCGCGAGCTGGTTCTCGGACGCATCGATGATGACCGGCGTGTCCAGAATCGCCTGACGGCTCGGTTCGAGGGTCGAATCCAAGTTCGCCACCCAAGTCGGGTGGGGCGTGACTTGCACAGCCATTGCTGCTCCTCTCCCTAGGGCGCGGGCGGGGCGGCGTTGAGAACGCGGGTTCTAGCGTGGTGCCCAAAATGTAGGCACGCGCCTCGAACTTGCAATCTTAAGCCGGATCGTGACTTGGCGTACAAAGTCAGAGCTTGCGGGGTTGACAAGATATATCGTACAAGAATATCGTCACGTAACATCTAAACAGAGGCAAAGATGCGCGGAAAGTTCGGCTGGGAGGGATTCGGTTTCGCCTTCAGTCCGGGGGCTTGGGGGTTCCGGGCCGGACGCGGGCGTCGGCGTCAATGGTTCGGGGCCGGCGACATGAAATACGTCATTCTGAAGCTGCTACGCGACAAGCCACGTCATGGGTACGAAGTCATGAAAGAGCTCGAGGAGCGGATGCACGGGTGCTATTCCCCCTCGCCCGGCACGGTCTATCCCACGCTCCAGTGGCTCGAGGACGAAGGGTTGGTTGTCGCGCGCGAGGTGGAGGGAAAGAAGGTCTACGAAATCACCGATACAGGACGGGCATTCTTGGACGAGAACAAAGACACCGTCGAAGACATCTTCGATCGCGTACGGGAGACTGTCGAGCGCACTGTGGGCGGCTCGATGGTGGAAGTGAACCGGGCGTTGGGACACCTGGTGAAGACGGTCTATCGCACGGGCTGGAAGGCCGAAGGAGACGCCGCGCGCAAGCGCGTGGCGGAAGTGCTGGCGAAAGCTACCGCGGAGATCGAGGCACTAGCAAAAGCTCCTGAAGACGCTTAACGCAGCCAGATCCAGATCGTCCCTCGCGGGCACGATTCGGACACATTGAAGAACGACGATGCGGGCGTGGTACCGTGTGGGACCGGGCTGAGGGGTCCGCGGCCCCTCGGACCCCGGTACACCTCAACCGCTTCGACATCGGCTGCGGAAATCGCCGACAAGGGCCATCCGCTTGCGTCTTGACCGTCGATAAAGACGGCATAGCTACGCATCTCGTCCCGAACAAAGCCGCGAATCATCGCCGAGGGTGCCCGGGGCAAGGCATGATCGAGTCGCAGCCGGCCCTGTGAGGCCATCTCCTCGCGCGGCACGAACGCTGCATTCCCTCCGGTGCAACGAATGCGCCGAGCGGAATGCGCATCCCATGCCCAGTCCAGGATCCCCCCAAAGCCCGCGAGACGGCTGATCTTTCGGTCGCTGAGCCCGGAAGGAACGGGAGCGAGCAAGACCGAGACATCGAGCGCTTCACCGACGGGCAGTGTTACCGATTGCCTCTGGACGAAGAACCCCCGCTTGCGCACCATCATCATGAAGGTGCCAGCGGGCACACTCGGGAGAGTGAAGTGGCCAAGACTGTCGGTCTTCGTCGCGGCCGCCCCACCCAAGACAGTGACCTCCGCACCGGCAATGGGCTGATCTCTCGGATCGGCGACCGTGCCGAAAACACCACTCCGCCGACCTCTTATGACAATCGGAGATAACTCCTGTGCGACCGGCGTCATGCGGACTACAAGATCGTCATCCGTCTCATCGATAATGAACGTCGCGTCGACGGGATTGAAGCCGACACGACGGAACAGGAACCGCTCTTCTCCGAGCGGGAAGCTGTCGAGCTGGAATCGGCCGTCCACGTCGCTGCGGGCGATACGGCCTGTCGAGAGGGCGAGGATTTGGACCTGATCGATCGGCTGTCCGGCGATATCACGTACCTCGCCCCGGACGGTGCGCATGATTTTCTGTTGAGCATTGAGCGTGGTGAAGGGCACAGAACACGCGACGACGATTGCGAAGAGGTACCGCATGCGATGTCCTACCCCGCCGCCGTGCGCGTGGTTTCCACCCTAGTGCGCAGCTCCTGCAGCGCGCGCGCCACGTAGACCCGTGTCATCTGCTTGCGCCACGACAAATCGAAGTCGGTGTTGTCCATCGGTTTTGAGGGGCGATAGGCGGCGTCCGCAGCGGCCGCAATCGCGTCGTCGGTTAACGGTGAGCCCTTGAGCACTTCACCCGCTTCCGGAACCTCTTGTGGGTAGCTCGCCACTCCACCGAGCACAATCCGGGCGTCGACCACGTTTCTCGTTGCTCGTTTCCCGTTGCCCGTGCCCCACCGGATCCATGCCGCCACGCCGAGCACCGGAAAGTCGAACGAGCCGCGCCGGCGCAGTTTGTGGTAGACGGCGCCCCAGCCGTTCGGCCGTGGCAGTCGCACGTCCACGAGGATCTCGTCGGGCTGCTTGGTGAGGTAGTTGATGCCGTCATTTGCGTAAAAGCGGCCGGCCGGCACTACGCGTTCGCCTTGCGGTCCGATCAGTCGATACTCGGCGCCGATCGCCACCATGACCGGCGCGACATCCGACGAGCTGACGGCCCAGCAGCGCGGTGAAGACGGAGCCACCCAGCAGATGTGCCCGTCCTTCTTCATGCAGAAATCGATCGATTTCCGCCACTCATAACTCTGGTTGTAGTAATTGCAGCGGGTATCCAGGCAGAGATTGCCGCCGAGGGTGCCCATGTTTCGGAGCAGCGGTGTTGAGACTAGCCGCGCGGCAGTAGCGATAGCTGAATGTTTGAAGGTTGGAAGGTTGGACAGTGCGGTCAACGTCACACACGTTCCAACGGTCCAATCGTCCAACGTTCGTAGCTCTGGAATCCCCATCAGCGAGATGACCGTCTTCGGCTCCTGATGGCGCCGCTTCATGTTCGGATAGAGATCGGTCCCACCTGCGACGAACATGCCGTCGGGCCCGGCGTCACTCTTCATGCGCAGAGCTTCGCTCAGCGATTTCGGTTGGAGATAGGTGAATGACGGGAGCCGCAGCATAGGGTGACCTTAAGCGGCGGCTCCCGTTCCGTCCAGACTGGCGCTCAGTTCTTCCGCGCCAATCCGATGCCACGCACCGCCTCGGCGAGGCGGATGAACTCCGTGCGGTATCCAGCACTGTCAGCGCCGCGCGCTTCGCGCGCCGCGGCAATCACGTGTGCCAATTCGGCCTTGCCGCGGAAGTCGGAGTTGCGGAGCAACAGGCCGAACTCCGCGACGGCGGACTGGAACTGGAAGTCCACCGAGGGTGTCGCGCGGGTTGCAGCGAGCACGGGCTGGGTGATGAGCCGGCTCTCGTCTCGGTCAGGCGCCTTGTAGCGCACTTTGACGAAAAGCATCTCGGGACCCGCCGCCTCACTTGGCTGCGCGCTCCGCCGTTGATAGCGAAGGGAATCGGGCATACGAATCGTGACATCGGTGTTCACGCCGGCGGGCACGACTTCGTACAGCGCCGTGACCGAGTGCCCGGAGCCGACTTCCCCCGCGTCCTTCTTGTCGTCGGAAAAGTCCTCGTTGCGCAGCAGCCGGTTCTCGTAACCGATGAGGCGATAGGCGCGTACGCGCGCAGGATTCCATTCAACCTGGATCTTCACATCCTTGGCGACGGTGTAGAGTGTGCCGCCGAGCTCGTGGACCAGCACCTTCTGCGCCTCGGTGATCGTGTCGAGGTAGGAGTAGTTGCCGTTACCCTTGTCGGCGAGCTTCTCCATCTTGGCGGCCTGGAGGTTGCCCTCGCCGACACCCAGCACGGTGAGGAATACGCCGGTGCGCCGCTTCTCCTCGATCAGTTGCACCATTTCGGCGTCGCTCGAGGCGCCGACATTGAAGTCCCCGTCCGTTGCCAGGATCACGCGATTGTTGCCGCCGCGAATGAAGTTGGCCACGGCCTGGTCATAGGCGAGCCGGATCCCCGCACCGCCGGCCGTGCTGCCGCCCGCCTCGAGCCGCTCGATCGCGTCGAGGATCTTGTCTTTCTGATCGCCCGGGGTGGACGGAAGCACCAGCCCGGCCGACCCCGCGTAGACCACCATGGCGACCCGATCCTTCGATCGCAGCTCGTTCACCAGGAGACGCATCGCTGCCTTCACGAGCGGCAGCTTGTTGGCAGGCGTCATTGAACCGGAGACATCAAGCAGGAACACGAAATTCGACGCCGGCAAGTTGTCGAGCTTGACCCGGCGCGCCTGCAGACCGATACGCACGAGCTGGTGTTGCTGCTTCCACGGAGCGGCGCCCACCTCGGCATGGATAGCGAGGGGGGCTTCTCCATCTGGATCGGCGTAGTCGTATGGGAAGTAGTTGACCAGCTCTTCGATGCGGACAGCATCACGCGGGGGCAACTGACCCTGCTGCATGATGAAGCGTCGCACGTTGCTATACGAGGCGCGATCGACATCGATCGAGAACGTTGAGAGCGGGTCTGCGGCGACCGCAATGAACGCGTTCTCGACGATCTCGTCGTACTGCTCGCGATCGACAGGCGGCCGCTGATAGCGCCACGCGTTCGCTGTGTCGAACGCTGCCCCATCTCGCTGACTGAACCCATCGCGAATTCGAAACATTCCATTCGCTGCTACGCCGTAAGGTGGCGCGGCCGCAGATTGCCGCTGCGCGCCGGGTAGCCCTGTTACGGTGATCGCTTCCAAGAGCGAGACGCTGGATTGAAGCTTGAAATCCCGCGTGACGACCCCGTTCGCGGGGACTCGGATCCCGGATACGGTCTCAGCGTTGTACCCGATGGATCGCGCGGTGAGTTGGTAGGTGCCCACCGGAACATTCCTGATTACGTAGTAGCCGCTGTCGTTTGTGGCAGCGGCGAGGGACGTCCCGACAACGATGACGTTGGCACCCTTGATGGGATTGCCCGTCGTGGCGTCGCGGACGTGACCCGAAATGCGCCCGGTCTCTAAAACGGACAGGGGTTTTGGTACGGCCAGCAGGGCGATTAGGAGGGTGGTGAAGCGAACGGAATGGAGCGGCATGGTGTCTCTCCGGACTGTGATCCCAGAGAGACGCTCAGGCCCGTTGTAGTGACACAGCCTTTCCGTCCCCGCCTTCCCAGGGGGTCCGGACACGCGTCGGCTCCGGCCACGGGATGTCAGGGAAGGATGTCGGTCCCACCCGTCCCGCTTCCCCCTTCCCCTTTCCCCTTAGTGCCTTCAGCACTTTCTCCGGTGTGATCGGCACTTCGTCGATCCGCACGCCGACGGCATCATAAACCGCATTGGCGACGGCCGGCATCACCGGCAACAGGGGTCCCTGACCGACCTCTTTGGCGCCGAAAGGACCGTTGGGATCGGGGTCCTCCACTAGATACGTGATGACATCGCACATCTCGAGCGTCGTGGGACTCTTGTACTCGAGCAGTGACGGAATCTTGTGGACCACTTTGAGGTCGCCGCGGTAGGCCATCTCCTCCATTAGCGCTTCACCGAGCCCCATGTAGATCGAGCCTTCGACCTGCCCGATGACGGCGGCGGAATTGATCGATCGACCCACGTCGTGTGCGATCCAGATCGTCGGTACTCGTACGATGCCTGTCTCGGGATCAACGTCCACTTCAGCGACGCACGCGCTGTATGAGTAGGCGGGGGAAGGACCGACACCAGCGCCCCGATATTTCCCGGCGCTCATCGGTGGCGTGTAGGACCCTACGGTCCCGACCGTTCCCTCAGCCGCTTCCGCCCACTGGACGGCCTCGGCGAACGAAATCCCTCGCTTGGGATCCTTCGAGTCGTGCACGCGACCCGCGGCGAACACCACCCTTTCGACGGGGACCTCGAGCTTCTTCGCGGCGTGGAGGGCGAGTATCTGTCGCGCGCGCTCGGCGGCCTGCAGCGCCGCATTGCCGCTCATGAGCGTGACGCGACTCGAATAACTTCCGAGATCGACCGGTGTAAGGTCGGTGTCCGCGGTGACGACGGCGATATCGAATGGATCGATGCCGAGCACCTCCGCGACGATGTAGGCGAGAATCGAATCGGATCCCTGGCCGATCTCGGTCGATCCGCAAAAAACTGTCACGCCGCCGCCTCGGTCGCATCGCAGCTGCACGCCCGAATGCGGCATGTTGTTCCAGTAGATCGGCAGACCCGCGCCGGAGATGTAACTCGAGCAGGCCAGCCCTACGCCGCGTCCGCGCGGCAATTTGCGGAATTTCGTTTTCCACTCCGAACCGTCGATGACTTTCGCGATGCAGCTGCCGAGGCCCATCGAGCCGACCCGGAGGTAGTTGGCAGTGAGTGAGTTGGCCGGCACGAGGGTCTTGAGCCGCAGCTCGGCGGGATCCAGTCCCAGCTGCTCGGCGATCTTGTCGATGTGGACTTCGAGGGCAAAGCGGGGCTGCGGTGTGCCGTGCCCGCGCTTCGGGCCGCACGGTGCCTTGTTCGTGAACGCCCGCGCGCCCTGGAAGTGGTACCGCGGGATGTGGTAGGTGACGGTCTGAAGCGCGCCCGTGTAGTACGTGCTCGCGACGCCGTAGGAACCGTACGCTCCCCCGTCGAGCAACGACCGGAAATGCATCCCGGTGATCGCGCCATCCTTCTTTACGCCGGTCCGTACCCACATCAGCGTCGGGTGACGCCCGCGGTGACAGTAGAACACCTCTTCGCGCGTCAGCGTGATTTTTGCGGGTCTTCCGGTCACCATCGCGAGCTTGGCGACTGCGATTTCATGGTTGAACGGATCGCTCTTGCCGCCGAACCCCCCGCCGTTGGGCGTGGCGATCACGCGGACCCGCGCCGGGGGCAGCTCGAGGACTTTGGCCAGCGCGCGGTGCACGTAGTGCGGGGTCTGCGTGGAGGTCCACAGCGTCAGTTTTTGATCGGGTGACCACAGCGCCACGGCGGCGTGCTGCTCCATCGGCAGGTGCGTGCTGCCTTCAAAGAAGAAAAGGTCTTCCCGCACGATGTCGCCTTCGGCAATTCCCGCCTCGGCATCGCCAAACTCGAGGTCAATGAGTTTGTGCAGGTTGCCGATGTCGCCGTAGTCGTGAATGCGTGGCTCGGAATTCTCGACGGCCTCCTCGGCCGACGCGAAGGCTTTGAGCGGCTCGTATTCGACGCGGATCAGGTCGGTGGCGGCCGTCGCGATTTCCTCCGTTGTTGCGGCGACGGCGGCGACGGGGTCGCCAATGAATCGGACTTTGTCGATACAGAGGGCGTGTTCGTCCTGCGACACGGGGAGGATGCCGAACGGGATTGGCAAGTCGCGCCCTACGAGGACTGCCTGCACGCCCTCGAGCTTGGCTGCCGCCGCCGAGTCGATCGAGACGATCCGCGCGTGCGGCTGCGTGCTGCGCAGCAGCTTGCAGTACAACATGCGCGGGAAGGCGAGATCGTCGGCGAATTTCGTGGCGCCGGTGACCTTGGCTGCGGCGTCAACTTTGCGTAGTGCCTTGCCAATAACCCTCCAACCTTTAGTGGCCATACAACGACTCCCGCGTGGGCTCCGCCACTTCCCCACGCATGCGAGCCGCCGCCAGCTCCACTGCCTCATAGATCTTGATGTAACCAGTGCACCGGCACAGGTTGCCGGCGAGCGCGTCCTTGATCTCTTCACGGGTAGGCTTGGGGTGGGCGGCGAGCAGGGCTTGGGCGGCCAGCAGGAATGCCGGCGTGCAGTATCCGCATTGCGCAGCGCCGAGGTCGGCGAACGTCTCCTGGAGGGGATGTAGTTTCCCGCCCTGGGCTATCCCTTCAACCGTACGCACGTGTTGGCCTGCACAGGCGAGACCCAGGACGAGGCAGGAGAGCACCGGCACACCGTCGAGCAACACGGTGCAGGTGCCGCACTCGCCAAGCTCGCACCCGTGCTTGGTGCCTGTGAGCCCCAGGTCTTCGCGCAGCACTTCGAGCAGCGTCTTGTGCGGCGCGAATGCGACCTCGGCGGCCTCGCCGTTCACGTCGAGAGCAATCTTGACTTTGGATTCGGAAGTCGTGGTCACATCGTAATCTTGATTAGACGTGGAGCGCACGCCAGCTTGATGCCCATGATCAAACCTATCGCGCTCGTTGCCGCGGTCTCGTTCGCCTCAACGGCTTTGCTCGCGGCGCAGGACTACCGGCGGGAAGCGATTCGCATTCTCCGCGGCGTTCCGCTGATCGACGGTCATAATGACATCCCGGACGCGCTGCGGGACCGGCCCGGCGGGGATTCGGTGAATCTCGCCGTCAGTCAGCCGACGTTGATGACCGACATTACGAGGCTCCGGAGCGGCCAGGTGGGCGGGCAGTTTTGGGCGGCGTATGTCCCGGTCAGTACGATGCATGAGGGTGTGCATCCGGCTGTCTACGCGCTCGAACAGATCGACTTCATCGCGCGCCTGTGCGCCAAATACCCCGCCACATTTGCAACGGCGCGGACCGCAGCTGATGTCGAGCGAAACTTCAAAGCCAGCCGGATCTCGTGCCTCATCGGCATCGAGGGTGGCCACGCGATCGAGAACTCGCTGGGTGCGTTGCGGACGTTCGCCGAGCTCGGCGTCCGCTACATGACGCTGACGCATTGGCAAACGCTCGACTGGGCGGACGCGGCGACCGACAGCGCGCGCCACGGAGGACTCACGCCTTTCGGCGAGCAGGTCGTGCTGGAGATGAACCGCCTTGGCATGCTTGTCGACCTGTCGCACGTATCGGACGGGACGATGATCGACGCGTTGCGGGTCACGCGAGCGCCCGTGATCTATTCGCACTCATCGGCGCGTGCCATCGCGCGCCACGTGCGCAACGTGCCGGACTCGATCTTGCGTCGGATTCCGGCGAACGGCGGACTGGTGATGGTGAACTTCAACCCGCCGTTCGTCTCCGAAGCGAGGCGCGTGCACGACGCTCGTCGCGATAGCGCGCTGGCGGCGATGCGGGCCGCCGGCGTCGATTCATTGGCGCGGCGCGATTCGCTGCGCGCATGGAACGGCCGGGCACCGGCGGTGACCATGCAACAGGTCGCCGATCACGTCGACCATATCCGGAAGATCGCTGGCGTCGACCATGTTGGTCTGGGCTCGGATTTCGATGGCATCTCGAGCGTGCCCGTGGGCCTCGAGGATGTCGGCAAATTTCCCGATCTCATCGCCGAGCTGCTGCGGCGCGGCTGGACAGAGGCTGATGTGAGGAAGCTGGCCGGACTGAACGTGCTGCGGGTGCTGCGCGAGGCTGAGCGAGTCGCCAGTAGACAGTCGTCGTCCACGGCGCCATAGTTGTTACAGGTACCTTTCCGCGAGGTCGAGCGATGAGACGGCCCGCACCAGCAGTGGTCGTACACGGCACGGTAGGTGGGTTCCTCGCCGGACTCGTTGTCGTGGTGTGGTTCTTCGTTGTGGACACGCTGGCGGGTTACCCCTTCCTGACACCCCGGCTGCTCGCCGGCATGCTCCTGAACCAGGATTTTGCTCAAGTCACGCCGGGGCTCGTGGCCGCCTACACGGTGTTGCACTTTGGGGTGTTCGCCATCCTGGGCGTGGGCGTCGCGTGGGTGAGCGCGAGATTGGCGACGCCGTCCCGTCTGCTGCTCGGCGTCCTCTTCGGTCTGATGCTTCAAGAAGCGGTGTTTTATGTCGGCCTGCTCCTGCTCCAGGCACCGTACCTCGACGTCATCGCTTGGCCGCACGTCATCGCCGCGAACATCGCCGCTGGGCTGGTGCTCATGAGCTACCTGCACTACGTCGAACGCGATCCGCGACCGTTCGGGCTTGCGGCGCTCTCCTTGCCTCCCGCAGTGCCGCGTGGCGTGGTCAACGGACTGATCGGAGCGGGCGCCGTAGCCATGTGGTTTTTCGTTCTGGATCTAATCAGCGGCGCTCCCTTCCGTACTCCCGCGGCGCTCGCGTCCGCGCTGCTGATGAGCGCCGCCGGACCCGGAGACATTGTGGTTACGTTCGGCCTCGTCGCGGCATACTCCGTCGTGCACGTCGCGGCATTCGTCATCGCCGGGGTGGTGTTCGTTGCACTGGCGGAGCAGGCCGAGCGCGCGCCGGCAATGAGCCTGCTCGTGTTGCTCACGGCGATTCTGCTTGACGGGCTCGTGCTGGCCACGCTGGGCGTCAGCGCGCAGTGGGTTCTGGGGACGATCGGATGGTGGTCGGTGGTCGTTGCGAATTTCCTCGCCGTGCTGGCGATGGGTTGGCACGTCTGGCGGACTCACCCAATGCTGCAGCGGCGGCTCTTGGAGGAGCATCCGCAGCTGCGCGTCTAGAACACGCGCTCCACTCCAAGCGCGATCCCCCCGCGCGACAGAATCGGCTGCGACCGTGTATAGGTGGCGTCGATTCGCAGGCTGATCCCGCTGGGGGGGGGGGCGTTGTAGCGAACCCCCACGCCCGCGCTCAATACCTCGAGCGATTGAATCGTTGACCCGTTGAAGAAGCTCTCGTGACCACCCGAGCCCAACACAGCAAACGTCGTGCGCCGGCTTACCGCCCGTGCGGCCTGGAGCGACAGCGCGAAGTCGGTTCGCTCGGTCGGGTTTTGAGAGATGAAAACGCGCGCAGTCCATGACATACGGCCCCCCCCCGATTCAATCGTCGCGTGCGGCATGAGCATGTCGACCGGACCGACCGGGTAGTTCCAGTGTCGGTATCCGAGGCCAAGCGAGGCACGAGGTGCGATGAGGGCGGCGACGTCGGCCTCCCACGTGTTGGATGGCAAGAAGACCGGCTGCTGTGCGGTCCCCACTTCGGCCGTGATCCAGAGCCGCTCGGTCGGATGGAGAACCGCGCCGACCCGTTCTGTGACGTCCGTCTCCCCAAACCGGCCGACGATTTCCACCGCGCCCCAAACGCCATGGCCGCGCGTCGTCTTCCACGTGAGCTGCGCGCCGATCGTGGACCAATCGTCACTGTCTGTCACGCGCTCGTATGAGCCCCAGCCGCCTACGCGCAGATTCTGTCCGCTGGCCGGAGTCGCGAGACACACTGCGAGCAATGTCGCGATGCTCGCTTTGCCGAAGCCTTTGCGGGTCATATCGCCCCACACATGCGTGCGACGCCACACACTGACGAAGGCTTTGAGCCGCCACCACACCGTGGCCTGGCGGAATCCGAAGTTCTCCAGCGTCGCGAAGAGCAATAACCGGAAGAGATCACCAAACCGTCGGTAGCGCCGGAAACTCACTTCCTCGAGCACGACGGCCCAGATGGAGAGCAGCATGCCGTAGCCCCAGGCGACCATGAGGAACAGCAATGCGAATGACACGTTCACCAGTCCGGTAAACAGCCCCACCACGGTCAGCACGTACCCGATCAGCTCGATCAGCGGTGCGAGCATTTCGCCGAATGCGTAGAACGGCATCGCCAGCAAGCCGATGCGGCCGTAGCGCGGATTGAACAACATGGTTTTGTATTGCCACATCGCCGCGACGAGACCGCGATGCCAGCGTTCCCGCTGGCGCGCGAGGACCTTTGTCGATTCGGGAACCTCGGTCCAGGCGACGGGGTCGGGAATGAACGGCATCTCATAGCGGATCTTGTTGCGCCGCAGATAGCGATGCAGGCGCACGACCAGATCGAGATCCTCGACGATGCTGGTGGTCTGGTACCCGCCGACGGCCATCACGTATTCCTTGCGGAACAACCCGAACGCGCCCGAGATGATGAGATTGCCGCCGAGCCGGTTCCAGCCCAGCCGGCCGAAGAGAAACGCGCGCAGGTACTCGACCACCTGAATTCCCGGCAGCAGCCTCGTGGAAACGCGCGCGTCGGTCACGCGTCCATCCTGCACCGTGCAGTTGTTCGCCACGCGGACGGTCCCACCCACGGCGGCGACTTCGCGGCCCAACAGGAAGGGGCGTGTGAGCCGCAGCAGCGCGTCCGGCTCGATCAAGGTGTCGGCGTCGATCGCGATGACGAGCGGGAAGCGGCTGGCGTTGATCGCGGCATTGAGCGAATCGGCTTTCCCGCCGTTCTCCTTGTCGAGCACGAGCAGGCGCGAGCGCGAGCGGGAGCGATACAGCGCGCGCAGCGGCCTGGTCGGAATCGTCTCGGGGTAGACGCGCGGGATCTCATAAAGGTCGAACGCGTGACGCAGGCGCTCCATGGTGTCGTCTTTCGATCCGTCGTTGACGACGATGACTTCGTAGTTGCGGTACTCGAGCGTGAGAATCGCCGTCACGCTGGCTTCGATCGTCGCGCTCTCATTGTAGGCCGGTACAAGAATGGTGATCGGCGGCAGCGCGTCACTTTGCATGAGACGCTGAAAGTCGTCGTCGTCGGCCAGGCGCGTCTGCTCCCAGATCTCGGGGATCGAGAGAAGCAGCAGCAGCGCGTAAAACGAGTTGAGGACCAGGAAATAGATCAGGATCGCGAAGTCCGTCGTGGCGATCGCTCCGGCGAGGGCACTCACGTGGCGAACTCCGCCAGGGCCTGCGCGGGGAGGCCGAGGACCAGCTGCGCGGTCGCGCGCGCGTAGGGATCGTCCCCCGCTTCAGCTTCGAGCAACGCGGTGCGACCGGCCGCCGCGAAGCGCATGAGCGCGAGCGCCGCGCGCAGCCGCACCCACCAGACATCGTCGCGCAGCGCGGCCTTCACGAGCACCAACGTACCGGCATCCGTGATCATGCCCAGCGACCGCGCCGCCTGGGCGCGGACCGGCCAGGCGTCGTCGGCGATCAGCCGTTTCAGTGCGTTGACCGATTCGCGATGGGGAAAGCTTCCTAGCGCGCGCGCGGCCTGAATGCGGACCTCGGCATCGCTGTGATCGGCGAGCGCCGCGAGCCGCTCGCGCAACGCGGGTTCACCGAGTCTTGCCGCAAACTCGGCGATGCGCGCGAGGGCGGGATCTTCGGTCCGGCGCAGCCGCTTCTGGAGATGGTCGATCACAACGGGTCGAGACCGCACCAGCATCGCGGCGTAGTAGGACTGCACGGTGGGTGCGAGGCGCGGCAGTCGCTCCAGTGCCGCGAGCGCCAGCGAGGCGTCGTCAATCCGTTCGAGCGATGCTACGGCGGCGACGTGGACCGCCGGATGCCGATCGTTGATGAGCTGTTTGAGTCGCGGGATGTCGCGCGGCATGGCCGCCACGCTCAGAAAGCGCGCGCACTCGAGGCGTTTCCACCACCGTGCCGAGCTGCTGTTCGCGCGCACCAAGCGAGCCCACAAACTGTGCTCGAGAGCGAGCGCGAGCTGGCGCCAGCGCTCTCCAGGCACTCGGGCGGACCATTTGACGAGCGCATCGACCGCGAGCGGGACCGGGAGCCGCGACAAACCCACCAGCACGTCGGCGAGCGGCGCGGTTCCGGCAGCCCAGCGTCGCATCGCCGCATCGATCGCCTCGCGCCGCGGATTGAGCCTGCTGCTGCGCCGCAGCCGGAACCAGCGGTTCAGGACGATCAGCACGAGGAGCGCCCCGAGCAGGACGCCTTGCACCACCGCGACCACGAGCAGGACTTGTCGCGCCGTCATCTCCCCACCCAGCGACGAATCTTCTCGAGCGCCACACGCAGGCTCATGGGCTTGACCATGTAGTCCAGCGCCCCCGCCTCGAGGCCACGCAGCTGCTCTGTCTCACTGCCGTGAACGGTCGTGAAGACGACCCGAAACTTTCCAGGACACTCGTGTTGCAGCGCGTCAAAGATCGAGTAGCCGTCGAGCGCGGGCAGATCGACGTCCAGCAACAGCAGCGGAGCCTGACCGTGTGTCTCCAGCTGACGCAACGCATCCAGGGCCTCGCGGCCGTTGTGGTAGTGCACGTACCGATACCCGCGTGCGTCGAGTCCAAAGGTCAGCAGATCGGCCAGCGTGGGATCGTCCTCGACGACGATGACTTCCGGGACGTCGGCGGCGCGGTGAGGCGGCGGCGTGGAGGCGGCGTGATGAGGCGGCGGCGTGGGGGCGGCGTGATTAGGCGGCAGCGAGGGGGCGGCGGCCTGCTTTGTAAAGAGCGCGGCGGCCAGACGACGGACAAACGCGCGGGCCTCTTCGCCACGATTTCCCACGCCACTATTCCCGGGCTGGTCAAGCCATTGCCTGGCAGCCATCTCGAGCTCTGCCGC
>DATFEG010000057.1:0-12285 GCA_035251445.1 Gemmatimonadales bacterium
CGCCGCGCCGCGTACGGTGGCGCGGCCCGCGGCGCCGTCTCCCATTGCGCGACCGGCAACTCCGACGGCACCGCCCGTCTCCCGCCCCACTCTCCCGGCGAGACCAGCGGGACCCGTCGTCAATCCTTTCGCAACCAGGCAAGCGGTCCCGCCGGCGCGTCCGGCGTCTCCGGCCCCCGGGGCTCCCGCAGCGCCGTCATCGCCCCCAGTCCCTGCGGTGGCCGCTCATCCATCGCCTCCGCGCGCGCCCCTGGCTCCGCCCCCGCCCCCGCCATCGGCACCTTCCGCGGGAACGGCAACGCCGGGAAGACGAAACACCGGGCCTTTGCGGCCGGTGAATCCGTTTATGGTTCAGGATCCGAAACAGAAGGCCCGCCGCCTGGCGCGCGCCCTCATCTCGGATATGCTCGTCTATCATCCGGAGAAGCGGCAGCAGGGTCTTCGGGACGGCACGTTGCCGCTGCTGTTCAAGGACGAGATCGACAAGAGTTGGCAGGAGTACGTCGAACAAGTGGGCCGGGAGATCGCCCGGAGTACCCCGTTTTGGACCGAGGCCTTGAACGAGATTCTCGCCGGTGGATCAAAGGTCTTCTAAGGAGTCACCGTGGCTTTAGCAGAGCGATTCCAGGATTTCGACCGGCGCCTGACCGAGCTCAGGGGCTTTCTTTGACGTCGAGGGGAAAGCCGCGCGGCTCGCGGAGCTGGAGCAGAAAATGGCCGAAGGCTCGCTGTGGGCCGACTCCGAGCGCGCCCGGCAGACCGTCGCCGAAGTCAAATCGCTGAAGGGCTGGCTCGAGCCTTACCACGCGCTCCGTAAGCGCGTCGACGAGGGCCGAGAGCTGAACGAGTTGCTCGAAGCGGAATCCCACATCGATCTCGCCATGCAGCGCTCGCTCGAGACGGAGGCGGAGGAAATCGCCGGACGGCTCGAGTCGCTGGAGATGCAGAACATGCTCCAGGGGCCAGACGACGGGCGGGATGCGCTCCTCACCATTCATCCGGGTGCCGGCGGAACGGAGTCGCAGGATTGGGCCGAGATGCTCGTGCGCATGTATACGCGTTGGGCGGAGCGGCATGGCTTCGCGGTCAACGTGCTCGACCTCCTTCCGGGTGAAGAGGCGGGCATCAAATCCGCCGAGATCGAAATCCGCGGCCGGTACGCGTTCGGGCTGCTGAAGGCCGAAAAGGGCGTGCACCGGCTGGTGCGCATTTCGCCATTCGATTCGCAGTCGCGCCGTCACACCTCGTTCGCCTCGGTCTTCGTCTATCCCGAAGTCGATGACGAGATCGAGATCGAAATCAAGGACGACGACTTGCGGATCGATGTGTTTCGCGCGTCGGGGAAGGGCGGCCAGCACGTCAACAAGACGTCGTCCGCGGTGCGCATCACGCATATGCCGACCGGTATCGTCGTCTCCTGCCAGCAGGAGCGCAGCCAGGGGAAGAACAAGGCGACGGCGATGAAGATGCTGAAGGCGCGGCTGTACGAGCGCGCCGTCGCCGAGCGGGAGGCAAAGAAGGCGGAAGTGGACAAGCAAAAGACCGATATTGCGTGGGGCAATCAAATTCGCTCGTACGTTTTCCAGCCGTACACGATGGTGAATGATCATCGGACCGAGCTGAAGGTGAGTGACGTACATAAGGTGATGGATGGCGATCTGGACCCCTTCATCGAGGCATTCCTCAAGCGTTTTGGGAGCAAGGCCGCGTAATGACCGGTTTCGTCGAAGCAGCGCGACGCGAGAAACTGAAGGAGTTGATCGAGCGCGGTGTGGCACCCTATGCCTATCGTTTCGAGCGCACTGCGACTGCCCAGGAGGCGCTCGCCGCCTATCGAGACGACACCGATGACACATCGTACTCTCTGGCGGGGCGTGTGGTCGCGTTGCGACCGCACGGCAAGACGACCTTTGCGCATCTGGAGGACGCGAGCGGCAAGATCCAGCTGTACTTCAAGGCCGACGAGCTCGGTCCCGATCAGTACGGTCTGGTCGAGCTGCTCGATCTTGGCGACCACGTCGGCGTGGAAGGCCGGCTCATGAAGACCCGCACGGGTGAGATCACAGTGCGCGTCGCGCAGCTGACGCTGCTCGCCAAGGCCCTCCGCCCGTTGCCGCTCGGCAAGGAGGATGCGAGTGGCGTAAAACACGGCGAACTGAGCGACCCGGAGTTACGCTACCGACAGCGATACGCCGATCTCGCGGTGCATCCCGAGGTCCGTGGGGTGTTCCGGCTACGCACGCGGATCGTGCAGGGAATTCGGGCTTTCCTCGATGGCAAGGGGTATTGGGAAGTAGAGACGCCGATTCTGCAGCCGCTGTACGGCGGCGCGACGGCATGGCCGTTCAAGACGCATTACGAGGCGCTCGACGCCACCTTCTATCTTCGGATCGCCGATGAGCTGTACTTGAAACGCTGTCTCGTCGGCGGTCTCGAGAGGGTTTACGAGATCGGTCACGACTTTCGCAACGAGGGGCTGTCGCGCTTTCACAATCCCGAGTTCACGATGGCGGAGTGGTATCAGGCGTATGCGGACTACAACGACATGGCGGCTCTGACGGAAGAAATGTTGGCGACGCTCGTGCTCGACTTGTTCAAGAGCCGTGTGCTCGAACGGCATGGTGCCACGCTCTCGTTCGAGCGGCCGTTCGCCCGCAAGGATTACTATGCGCTCGTGCGCGAGTATGCCGGCGTGGACCTCACCCGCACCAGCGATGCCGAGCTGCGCGCCGTGCTGCGTCGGCACAACGCGCCGGCGGACGAGATCGCGGCGCTGAGCGGGCCGAAGCTCGTCGACGAAGTCTTCAAGACGACTGTGGAGCCGAAGCTGGTGCAACCAACGTTCGTGTTCGACTATCCCGTCGCGCTGTCCCCCCTCGCCAAGCCCAAGCGCGGGGACTCGACCAAGGTCGAGCGGTGGGAGTTGTTCGTCCAGCATCGCGAGCTCGCGAATGCCTTCAGCGAGCTGAATGATCCCGACGAACAGCGCCGCCGGTTCGAGCAGCAGGGCGCCTTGCGCGCGGCGGGCGACGCCGAGGCACAACAACTCGACGAAGACTATTTGCGCGCGCTGGAGTACGGCATGCCGCCCGCGGGCGGGGTTGGACTCGGCGTGGATCGGCTCACGATGATTCTGGCCGATCAAACCAACATCCGCGACGTGATCCTCTTTCCCATGCTCCGGCCCGATTCCGCATGATGTGGATCGTGCAGGTCGTCCTGGCCGCGCTGGCGCTGATCGCCGCGATCACACTGGTGGTCGTGGTGATCACGAACCTCGCCGGGTATATCGCCGATTCGCTCGTGCCGTGGTCGCGGCTCGATCTCCGTATGGCAATGCGGTATCTCCGCAGTCGCCGCACCTCACGGCTGTTGTCGCTGATCACGGTGATTGCCGTAGAAGGCGTCACGCTCGGCGTGATGGCGCTGGTCCTGGTGCTCGGCGTGATGAACGGGCTGCAAAATGACCTGCGCGAGAAAATCCTCGTGGTGAATCCGCACCTGCGCGTCCTGACCTATGGTGAGGGATTGCGGCTCGACGATTGGGCCGCCGTGCTCGCCAAGGTCCGGCGCACGTCGGGTGTCGAAGCGGCCGCCCCGTTCGTCCTCACACAAGGCCTCATCTCGGCGGGCCACGATTACGCCGAGGGAGTCGCGGTGATCGGGGTGGAAGCCGATACTGGCACGCGCGCCGTGACGAGCCTGCCGCGCTACTTCACAAAGGGCGACCTGACCTTCCGCACGACCCAGCCGGGCGTGGAAGGCGGGATTGCGATCGGCAGCCGCCTGGCCAACAAGCTGTCCGCGTATCCCGGTGACGTCGTCACCCTCGTCGCGCCCGCCGGCTCACAGTTCAATCGGAGTCTCGGCGCGTTCATCCCCAAGTACCGTCGCTACGAGGTAACCGGGTTGTTCGAGACCGGGATGTACGACTACGACAACAGCTACCTCGTCATGCGGCGCGAAGCGGCTCAGGACTTCGCCGGGCTCGGCGGCGCGGTTACGGGACTCGAGCTGCGGCTGAACGATCCCGAGCACGCGAACACGTTCGCGCAACAGCTCGAGACGCAACTCGGGTATCCCTACCGCGCACTCGACTGGCAGATGCAGAATCGCTCGCTCTTCTCGGCCCTCAAGCTCGAGAAGCTCGCCATGGGCCTCGTCGTGTTTCTCATCTGCGTCGTGGCCGCGTTCAACGTCGTCGGGACGCTCACCATGGTCGTGCGTGACAAGACGCGCGAGATCGGCATCCTCATGGCGATGGGGATGCAGCGCCGCCGGATTCGGCGCGTCTTCCTCATTCAGGGCGTATTCATCGGCCTGGTGGGCACGGTGCTGGGCACAATGCTCGGATTGATCCTCGGGACGGCCGTCAATCGCGGCCACCTGATTCCTATCGATCCGTCGATCTACTTCATCGATCATCTGCCCGTCCTCACCAACCCACTGGATGCGGTGGCGGTCGTCGCCGCGAGTCTGCTCATCGCCACGCTCGCGCCGCTGTATCCCAGCATCCAGGCCGCCGGGCTCGATCCGGTGGGCGCGATCCGGTACGAATGAACGGGCTCCTGGTGGCGCGGGGCATCCGCAAGGTCTTCGCGGGCGGCGATGGGCAGCCGCTCGAGGTGCTGCGCGGCCTCGACGTGGAGGTCCGCCGCGGTGAGTTCGTCGCGATCGTCGGTTCTTCGGGGGCGGGGAAAAGCACACTGTTGCATTTGCTGGGAGCGCTCGATACTCCGACGGGCGGCGATATTTGGCTGGATGGGTCGCGCTACGCAGACCTCGATCCCCACGGTACGGCGGAACTTCGGAACCGAAAGCTGGGGTTTGTGTTCCAGTTTCATCATCTGCTGCGTGAGTTTTCGGCGCTCGAGAACGTGATGTTGCCGCTGCTCATCGGTCGCACGTCGCCGCGCAAAGCCCGCTCAAGGGCTGAAGAGGTTCTGTCCGACGTCGGTCTAGCGGGGCGGATGACTCACCGGCCCGCCGAACTTTCCGGCGGTGAGCAGCAACGCTGTGCGGTCGCGCGCGCGCTGGTCCACGATCCCAACGTGGTCCTGGCCGACGAGCCGTCGGGCAACCTCGACCATGCGAACGCCGAACGGCTGCATGAGATCTTCTTCCGTCTGGCGCGGGAGTACGAGACAGCCGTGGTCGTCGTCACGCACAATCGCCAGCTCGCGGCTCGCGCGGACCGTGTGCTACTCTTGGAGGATGGCCGACTCACCACTGTGAGCTCGGTCGATGCGATACCCTGATGCTGTGCGATAACTGCAAGGAACGCGACGCGATCATCAACCTCACCCAGGTGGAGCACGATTCCAAGGTGACGCTCCACCTCTGTGAGCAGTGCGCCCAGCTCAAAGGTGTCGAAACGGGTGGGTCGGTGCTCAAAAGTCCCTTGGGCAACTTCCTGGGAGCGCTCGGCAAAGGAGGAGGCGGGGCTCTCGTGCCCGCCGCCGGCGACGGGATTCGCTGCCCGGAGTGCGGCAGCACACTGCGCGACTTCCGCGACTCGGGCCGGCTTGGCTGCGATCAGTGCTATGCGACCTTCGATGCGCATCTGCGGGATCTGCTGCGCCGGCTTCATGGTTCAAGCCAGCATATGGGGGAGCGCTATGAGGCACCGGGGGTGGCAGGCGCCGAGGCCGATCCCCGCAGCCGCCTGCTCGAACTGAAGGCGCAGCTGCGCCGTGCCGTGGATGGTGAGAACTTCGAGCTCGCGGCGGAGCTGCGAGATCGGATCCGGGTGCTCGAATGATCGACCTGTCCCTGTTGCCCGATGGGGGGATGCGCTGGCTCGATGCGTCAGGGCCGAAATCCACGATCGTACTCTCGACCAGGATTCGGCTCGCGCGGAACGTGCGCGGGATCCCCTTCAGCCAGCGGGCCAAGGATACCGACCGGAAGGCTGTACTGGAGCGCGTGCGCGAAGCCGCCGGGTCATCGGACCACCTTCCGGCGGCGGTCGCCTTCCGCCTCGACAGCATGGAGCGTACCGACCGGCAACTCCTGCACGAGCGCCATCTGATCAGTAAGGAGTTGGCGGGCTTGGAGCGGGAGGCGCCGCCGCGGCCCGGCGCGGCGTTGTTGATCCAAGACCAGGTGGGGGTGATGGTCAACGAGGAAGACCATCTGCGCCTGCACGGCATGTGGTCGGGGTTCAATCTGGAAGACGCCTATGCCGCAGTCGAATCAGTGGACGCCGACTTAGGTAAGCTGATTCCTTTCGCCTTTCACCATGAATTTGGCTATCTTACGTCTTGTCCGACGAATGCGGGAACCGGTCTCCGGGCCAGCGTTCTTATCCATTTGCCGGGCCTTGTTTTGACCAAGGAAATCAACAAAGTTCTTCAAGGCTTGTCGCAGGTAGGATTAACATTTCGGGGCTTGTACGGGGAAGGCAGTGAAGTCGTCGGCAATTTCTTCCAGTTGTCCAACCAAACAACCTTGGGGAAGACTGAAGACGAGCTGATCGATCACCTCGGGAAAATCGTCCGGCAGGTCGTCGAATACGAGGAGCAGGCACGGGACGTGCTGTTAAGAACGGCGCCCGAGGAAGTGGAAGACAAGACGTGGCGCGCCTACGGGCTGTTGAAGCACGCGCGCCGGTTGTCGTTTGAAGAGACGATGAACCTGTTGAGTGGTGTGCGGTTGGGTGTTGGGCTGAATCTGCTCCCGGGGCCGGGGGTATATACACTCAACAAGCTGTTGATCTACACCCAACTCGCGCACCTGGCAGCGATGGATGGCCGGTCTACCGGCGACCGCGAACTGCCGACGGTGCGCGCGGCGTTTGTGCGGCGCTTGCTCGAAGACGAACCGACTGTGGAGCCTCGATGAACGGCTACAATTTCACGGATCGTGTGCGGAAAGTCCTGCAGATGGCGCGCGAAGAAGCGGCCCGCCTGCATCACGAGTACGTCGGCACCGAGCACATTCTGCTCGGCTTGATCCGCGAAGGTGAGGGCGTCGCGGCGGCGGTCCTGACGAACCTCAACGTCGACCTCGAGGAGATCCAGCAGAAGATCGAGGAGACCGTCAAGAAGGGGAAAGCGGCGGCGGCCGCCGGTCCCGATCTTCCCTATACATCCCGCGCCAAGAAGGTGCTCGAGCTGGCGATGAGCGAGGCGCGCGAACTGAACCACTCCTACGTAGGCACCGAGCACTTGCTGCTCGGCCTGCTCCGCGAAGAGAAAGGCATCGCGGCGCAAGTGCTCACCGACGCCGGCGTCAACCTCGAGCAGGCGCGCGCCGAAACGCTGCGGCTGCTGGGCAGTGAGATGCCGGCGACGCCGGCGGGCGGAGGGACCGGCGCCCAGCCTACGCCTCCGAAGAGTGAGAAGAAATCCAAGACCCCGGCGCTCGACCATTTCTGTCGCGATCTGACGCAGCTTGCGGCCGAAGGCTCGCTCGATCCGACGATCGGGCGGCAGAAGGAAATCGAGCGCGTGATGGAGATTCTGTCGCGCCGCAAGAAGAACAATCCCGTGCTCATCGGGGAACCCGGCGTCGGCAAGACGGCGATCGTCGAGGGACTCGCGCAGCTCATCTCGAGCGGCCAATGCCCGGACGCGCTGAAGGATCATCGGGTCTTGTCGCTCGATATGGCCGCCGTGATCGCGGGAACCAAGTACCGCGGCCAGTTCGAGGAGCGACTCAAAGCGGTCATCAACGAGATCGCGCAGAACAAGAGCATCATCCTGTTCATCGACGAGCTGCACACCCTCGTCGGCGCGGGCGCGGCGGAAGGCGCGGTGGACGCGTCGAACATGCTGAAGCCGGCGCTGGCACGCGGCGAGCTGCAGTGCGTCGGCGCCTCGACCCTGAACGAATACCGCAAATACATCGAGAAAGACGGCGCACTCGAGCGGCGCTTTCAGACCGTGATCGTCGACCCCCCGACCGTCGACGAGACCATCGAGATCCTCAAGGGGCTGCGCAAGCGCTATGAGGACCATCATCGCGTCGTGATTCCCGATGAAACGCTCATCGAAGCCGCAAAACTGTCGGAGCGGTACATCACCGACCGCTTCCTGCCCGACAAGGCGATCGACGTGATCGATGAGGCCGGGGCGCGCGCCAGACTCGCGGCGCAGGTTCCGCCGCCCGAGGTCGCCGAGCTGAAGGTCAAGCTCGAAGGCATCAACGGCGACAAGGAAGCGGCGGTGCGCGACCAGAACTTCGAGCGTGCGGCGTCGCTGCGCGATTCCGAGCGGGAGCTGCAGGCGGAGATCCGCCGCAAGCAGGAAGAGTGGGAGCGCGAGCGGCAGACCCGGCGGCCCACGATCAACGAGGAAGCCGTCGCCTTCATCGTGTCGCGCTGGACGGGCATCCCCGTCACCCGGCTGCAGGAGGCGGAGACTGCCCGCCTGCTGCGGATGGAGGACGAGCTCCATCAGAGCGTCGTCGGGCAGAATGAAGCGATTCACGTGATTTCGCGGGCGATTCGGCGTAGCCGCGCCGGCCTCAAGGACCCCAAGCGGCCCATCGGTTCTTTCATCTTCAGCGGGCCGACGGGCGTCGGCAAAACCGAGCTGGCGCGCGCGCTAGCGCGGTTCCTGTTCGCCGATGCCAACGCGCTGATTCGCGTCGACATGTCGGAGTACATGGAGAAATTCTCCGTCAGCCGGCTGATCGGCGCGCCGCCGGGATACGTCGGCTACGAGGACTCCGGCACGCTCACCAAGGCCGTGCGTCGCAAGCCCTATTCGGTCGTGCTCCTGGACGAGATCGAAAAGGCGCATCCCGACGTGTTCAACATCCTGCTGCAGGTGCTGGATGAAGGACATCTCACGGACAACTACGGCCGCGTCATCGACTTCAAGAACACGGTCGTGATCATGACCTCGAACGTCGGCGCGCGCGACGTCGCGAAGGGCAAAGCGCTCGGGTTCGGAAAGCCGGACACGCGCAACGAGTTCGAGCGGATGGCGGAGAAGGTGAAGGAAGAGATCAACAAGGTCTTCAATCCCGAATTCTTGAACCGCCTGGACGACGTGATCGTGTTCCACGCCTTGACCCGGGAGCACATCGCGCTGATCGTCGCCATTCTGGCGCGCGACGTACAGAAACGGCTGGGCGAAGAGGAACTGACCCTGCGCCTGACACAGGGCGCGACCGACTTCCTGGTCGATCACGGCTACGACGAGCACTTCGGCGCCCGGCCACTCAAGCGCGCCATTCAGAAGTACGTCGAAGACCCGCTGTCGGAGAAGATCCTGGTCGGCGATTTCGCGAAGGGCGACGAGATCGAGGTGGACGTCGCTCCCGACAAGGAGCGCCTGGCCTTCCGGGCACTCTCCGGCTCGAAGGCGTGAATCGGCAGCTCACCCTTCCATCCCTGTTGCTGCTCGCCGTCCTAGCCCCGGGCCTGTGTCTGGCCCAGGGGCAGGTCGGCGGCATGGAAGCACCCCCCACTCCCGACTCGATCGCGGTTGTCGGCGGCAAACGCAACACGCCCGCCAGCGTGATCCAGATGAGCGGCCTCGCGCCGGGTCGGCCGCTCAACTACCGCGATGTGCAGCGCGCGATCCAGGCGCTCTTCACGAGCGGCCAATTCGACGACGTGCAGATCACGCAGACGCAAAGCGAGGGCAGGAACGTCCTCGTGATCGCAGTGCGCGAGCGGCCGTTGCTCGTGCGCTGGGCAGTGCGCGGCGTGGAGCGCCTGGGCGAGGGCAGCGTGCGCGACAAGGTGCAGCTCTCGGAAGGGCGGCCGCTCGATCCGGCCGGCGTCGCCCGCGCGCGCGCGCGCATCGACTCGCTCTACCACGCGCAGGGATACTATCTCGCGCGCAGCAAGCCGGTCTACGTGTACGAGCGCGACTCGTCGGCGGTGCGCGTCGTTTTTGACGTCGAGGAGGGCAGCCGCGTCGCTATCGCCCAGGTCGACATTCAGGGCAACACGCATTTCCTCGACGAGGAGCTCGTCGGCCAGATGAGCTCCAAGCCCGAGGGATTCTGGTGGTCGCGCTCGGGCGAGTACAACGACGACAAGGTGTCCGAGGATCTGCGGCAGCGGCTTCCGGAATTCTACGGCAAGCGCGGCTACGTCGATTTCCAGGTGCTCGAGGATACGCTGATCGTGGTCGAGCAGACCGGGAAAGCGACGCTCGTCGTCAAGGTCAGCGAAGGAGAGCCGTACCGCGTCGGGACGTTCGAGATCGCCGGCAACCGGCGTTTTTCCACCGACGAGTTGCAGACGTTCTACCCCTTCGACACGCAGGAACGCACCGGCTTGCTCGGCCTGGGCGGCCGGCCGTCGGTCGCCTACTTCGACGATCAGAAGTGGCAGGACGCGACGCGCAAGGTGCAGACGCTGTATTACAACAACGGCTACATCTACGTCCAGGTCCGGCCCGACGTTATTCGGCGCATCGATCCGAGCGGCAGACCGGTGGTGGACCTGCGCTGGGCCATCACGGAAGGGGCGCCCGCGATCGTCAGTCACGTCGAGATCCGGGGCAACGACGTCACGCACGAGCGCGTGATTCGCGAGGCGATCGTGATGGTTCCGGGCGACGTGTTCCGCCAGGACGCGCTGATCGCGTCCTACCAGCGCGTGTCGAACCTCGGGTTCTTCAATCAGCCGCTGCCGTTCCCCGAGACCAAGCCGGCCAACGAGCAGGGCGACATCGACGTCGTCTTCCACGTTACGGAGAAGCGCACCGGCAACATCAACTTCGGCGCGTCGGTAGGGCAGGGGACGGGCGTGGGCGGCTTCATTGGGCTCGATGAGCCCAACCTGTTCGGGCGGGGCAAGCGCGGCCAGCTGCAGTGGCAGTTCGGCCGGAACATCAACGACTTCAGCATCACCTACACCGATCCGGCGATTCGCGAGTCGCGCATCTCCGGCTCGATCGGCCTGCACAACCAGCGCGTCCGCTACGTCATCGCGGACGTCGGGCGCCTGCGGCGTCGCGGCGGCAACGTGCAGTTCGGCTTTCCCCTGTTCGGGAGCAACTACACGCGGCTGTTTCTGAACTACGGCCTCGACGAGCAGAGCTACACCGGATCCGAAACCAACACACAATTCTCGAGGGCGTTCCGCTGCAATTACTGCGTGCGGTCGACGCTTGGCATGTCGATCACGCGCGACACGCGGATCGACATGCCATTTCCCACCGCCGGGACCATGATCTCGGTCGCCGTCTCGCAGAGCGGCGGGATCCTGGGCGGCAGCGGCAACTTTCAGCGCGTCGACTTCGACCAGAATTACTTCGCGCCGCTCGGCTCGATGGGCAACCCGACTACGTCCAACGTCAAATTCGTGCTCGGTTTCAAGGCCCGGTCAGGATTCGTGTTCGGCTACTCGCCATTTTTCGAGCAGCTGTTCACGTTGGGCGGCACGCAGTTCTTCATCCCGCTGCGCGGCTACGACGAGGCGTCCATCACGCCGTTCGGCTTCGACCCCACTGCCGCCAGCACCGGTGCGAGCCCGCTGGCGTTCGGGAAGGCGTTCTTCACGATGACGGGGGAGTTGGGGTTGCGGGTGTCCCAGATGTTGTATCTCTCGACGTTCTATGATGCCGGCAACGTCTGGTCGCGGCCGGCTCAGTTCAACCCCACACGCCTGTTCCGCGGCGCGGGCTTCGGCGCGGCGGTCATTTCGCCCCTGGGCCCCCTGGGTATCGACTATGCGTATGGGTTCGATAAGACCGACCTCCAGGGCCGCCCGGCGCCGGGCTGGAAGCTGCACTTCAAACTCGGCAATTTCTTCTAGGTCGTACCAGGTCCCCAGCACCCACGTACTTCTCCGGGAGTTCCAGCGTTATGCAGCGTTACCTGATCGTCTCGGTTAGCGCGGTTGCCGCGCTCGCGTTGAATGTTGCGGCCCCCCGCCTCGCGCGCGCGCAAGGCCCGTCCGCGGGTTCCGCGCAGCCGCTCAAGATTGCGTACATCAATTCCCGGGAGATTCTGCAACGCACGCCCGGCTACGCTGTCGCGGAATCGACGTACCTGAAGGAGGTGGCAGGCTACCGCACCGAAGTGCAGAAGCTGCAGCAGCAGCTCGACTCCGCGGTGCAGGCGTTCGATCAGCAATCACTCGTGCTGTCGCCAGCGGCCCGCCAGACCAAACAGAAAGATCTGCAGGCGCTGCAGACGCGCATGGAGCAGCGGACCAACGAGCTGCAGGATCGCGCGCGGCAGCGTGAGCAGGAGCTGCTGCAGCCGATCCAGGCACGGGTCAATTCCGTGATCCAGGGGATCCGCGCCGAGCTGAATTACGCGCTGATTCTCGATGCGGATGCCGCGGGGGGGCTGATCGCCGCCGCCGACCCC
>DATFEG010000059.1:0-18415 GCA_035251445.1 Gemmatimonadales bacterium
TGGTCCTGCTCGGTCCGGTGCTTCAGGCACAATTGGTGCGGCCGTTCTTCGAAGCTGGCGTCGGAACGCTGGCCCCGGGCGATCCGTTCGTCGTCGCCATGGCGTTTCGGGCGGTCGCGGGCATGAGCCTCGGCGGGCAGAACGCGATCACACTCGAGTACTCGCTCCAAAGCGCCAATCGCATCGCAGGAGAGGACTTCGGCAAGTACGCGCGACACTTTGTCGGCATCGCGTGGCAGCACGCATTTCAGGATGTCTTCACTGATCCGGAGCGGAAGCGGCTGTCCTACCTGGCGCGGCTGGCTGGCGGAACGATGATCCGTGGAACATTTCCCGAAGCGGTGGATGATCAACAGCTCCGCAACGCCCCGTTTCTCGATTTCGGCGTCGTCATTCGCTACCCGTTATCGTCGCGCGTCGTGGCCGTCGGAACGGTCGAAGATGCGATGGCGTTTCTGCCGGCGGAATCGGTTCGTAGCTATTGCGCCACTCAAAACGGGGCGTCGCTCTGCTATCCCCCAGGCGGTCCGGACTACTACACGATCGACCGCCCCGCGACCACACAACACAATCTGGGTGTCATATTGAGCATGCAGTTGCGTTTGTGAAGCGACGGCAGGAACGGCGGTCGGCAGCATCTTCCGACCGGATGCGGCAGGTGACAATATGACCAGCATGCCCACCCTCATCAGTTTCGTAGCTCCTCTCTACCTGCTGCAAGCCGTCGAATACCGTTCGCCCGCAGGCGTGGAGTACCGCGCGCAGCGCGACACAGGCGCGATCGCGCGAGCCGAGAGCGCGCTGGCGCGCGATCCTCGCAACGTCGAGCGGATCGTCCAGGTCGGCGTCGCGCAATCGGGTGTCCGACAATATCGGGAAGCCATCGCGACGTTCAGCCGCGGGCTGCAGATCGCGCCGAACAACCCACTGCTCTATCGCTGGCGTGGGCATCGCTACCTCTCGGTCCGCGAGCTCGATCGTGCGCTGAGCGACCTCCAGCGCGGTGCACAACTCGACAGCACGATGTACGGCATCTGGTATCACCTCGGCATCGTGCGGTTCGCCAAGCGCGACTTCTCCGGTGCCGTGGATGCGTTCACCCGCGCGCTCCCGCTCGCGCCCGATTCCGCTGAGCGTTCGGGGGCGACCGATTGGCTGTGGATGTCGTTGTCGCGGGCCGGTCGCGGAGCCGAGGCCCAGGCGCTGCTCGATCGGCGGCCCCCCCCCGATAGTCCGCCCGGTGGCAATGCGTACACGCAGCGCCTGCGGCTGTATCGCGGAGAGGTCGCTCCGGATTCCGTGTTCACGCCCGCCGACACGAGCGATATTCAGATCGCGACGCTGAGCTATGGCATCGGCAACTGGTATCTGGTGCGCGGGGATAGCGCGACCGCGCGCACGTGGTTCGAGCGCTCGGTAGGCTCCGGCGGCTGGCCCGCGTTTGGGTTCATTATGTCCGAGATCGAGCTGCGCAGGAAATGACGCTTCTGAGTCTCCTCGCCCCGATGTACTTGCTGCAGGGAGTCGCGGCTTCCCCTTCGCGCAGCATTGCCGACACCGAATCGGCCCAGCAAGTGACGATGCGATTCATCGACGCGATGCGGGCGAACGACTGGAAGGCGCTCGCGGCCTTGATGCATCCGGCGGCGCTGCGTCAGATGCGCGAGTTCCTTTCGGTTCTGTTGGAAGCGCCGAACGCCGACCCGATCCGCCGCGAGCTGCTCGGCGTGTCGAGCGCGGCCGAAGCCAAGGCGCTGTCTGACACCGCGATGTTCGAAGCACTGTTGCGAGTCTCCGCCAAATCGCCCGAATTGGGAGACGCGTTCCGATCCGCGAAGGTGCAGATACTCGGCCAGGTCAACGAAGGGCCCGATACGGCCCACGTGATCTATCGCATGCAGCTCACACTCGAAGGGACCCCGGTCTCGACGATGGACGTGATCTCGCTCGCGCGCTCCCCCGCGGGCTGGCGGGGCTTACTCAAAGGAGACATGGCCGCGTTCGCGGCCGCGATTCGAGCCGCGATTCAACGCGAGCAAGCACCCGGGACTAACCGGCGTCCCTAAACACCCTAGATTATCGCGCCATGAAACGACGCGACTTTATGGTCACCATGGGTGCGGTCGTGGCGATGCCGCGGCTTGCGAGAACCAAGAGACTCGATCGCATCGGCCTCGAGACGTACGCGGTGCGTCGCGAAATGGCCAAGGATCCCGACAAAGCCCTCGCCGCAATCCGGGCGATCGGATACACCGACGTTGAATTGCTCTGGTCGTTCAATCTCTTCGGACGCACGCCGCAGCAGGTCGCCACGACACTCAAGAACGAGGGACTGCGGGCACCCTCGTGTCACATGTCTGCCGAGCCGATCTTCGTGGGCTGGGAGCGGAGCCTCGAGATCGCCAAGCTCCTGGGTCACGAGTATCTCTTCGTCCCGGATTTCGGCGAGTGGACGACGAAGACGCTGGATGATTGGCGTCAATGGGCGGATCGCTTCAACGCCGCCGGCGCGGTTGCGCGGAAGGCCGGCATCTGGCTCGGGTTCCACAACGAGCCCAACCACCAAAAGCCGGTCGAAGGACGAGTGCCGCTCGACGTCTTCATCGAGCGGCTCGATCCATCCGTGACACGCTTGCAGCTCGACGTCGGCAACATGCTGATGGGTGGGGGCGATCCGATGCAGTACATCCAGAAGTATCCCGATCGCTTTTGGAGCTTCCATCTGAAAGATGTCGTCGCCGACCGCTCGAAAGACACGAGGCTTGGTACGGGGATTTTCGACTTCAAGCGTTTGCTGGCCGCCGTGCCGAACCTCGAGCAGAAGCCGTGCTATGTCGAGGACGAAAGCCCCGCGGACGAGCTCGGCGCCGCGCGGGCGAACTACCAGTACCTGCGCGGACTGGAGTTCTGAGACGGGAGGGGCTCAGCAGCTGCGCCCCTGAACAGCTATGATGCTGCTCCTCGCCCACCTGCTCGTTCAGGACACGGTCATCACCAGTTTTCTGAAGACCGTCGATGTCGTGTCCGGGCGAATCGACACGATCTACCGCGAGACTCGTCACTTCGAAGCGCCCAATTGGTCACCCGATGGGCGCTTCTTCCTGTTGAACAGTGATGGTCGCCTGTATCGACTCGACATTGCGACGACGCGTCTCGAGCTGCTGCCCATCGAGTTCGTCACCCCGCGCATGAACAACGATCACGGCATCTCGCCGGATGGGAAGTGGCTCGTCGTGAGTCATGAGCCGACTGAGGATTGGCTCACGTCGAGCATTTACCTCGTGCCTATCAGCGGCGGCACGCCAAAACAGATCACGACGCAAGCGCCCAGCTTCTGGCACGGATGGTCTCCCGACGGCAAGACACTCGCGTACGTGGGACGGCGGGGGCCGGACAATGAGTTCGACATCTACACGATTCCCGTCACTGGGGGCCAGGAAAAGCGCCTCACCACGTGCCGGGGACTCGATGACGGCCCCGACTACTCGCCGGATGGGGCTTTCATCTATTACAACTCCTTTTGCAGCGGCCGAATGCAGATCTGGCGCATGCGTCCCGACGGCGGCGGCGGCGAGCAGTTGACGCGGGATGAGTACGCCAATTGGTTCCCGCATCCCTCGCCTGACGGTCGCTGGATCGTGTTTCTCTCGTATCTCGAGGACCAGGGGCAGGACCATCCCTTCGGCAGGCAGGTAAAACTCCGCCTGATGGACCTGCGCGATCGCTCGCTGCGCGATCTCACGCCGGCGTTCTTCGGGGGGCAGGGCACCATCAATGTGCCGTCCTGGTCGCCCGACAGTCGCAAGGTGGCCTTCGTCTCTTTCGAGACGCATGTTAAGGCTCGCCCATGACCCTCGTCGTAAAGATCGCGCCCCAACAAGAAAAAGAAGTTGATCTCGCGCGCACCTATGATGCGATCGTGGTGGGTTCGGGCGCGGCCGGCGGCATGGCTGCCTACGTGCTGGCATCGCAGGGCATGCAGGTGCTGCTGCTCGAGGCCGGCAAGCGCCTGAACATCGATCAAGAGCTGCGGTCGATGGAATGGCCGTACGACCATCCCCGGCGCGGCCGTCTGCCCCCCGGTTCCATGGGGCTCGGCTTCAACGAGTACAACATTCGTCAGCCGCCTTATGCACGGGGTTCGACCTACAAGCACGTCTATTCCTACGTCGGGGGCTGGGACGGCGCCGACTACGTCAAGAACATTCTGGTGGACGAGAAGCAAAACCCATACACCGGGACCAAATACGCATGGGTGCGCGCGCGTGTGCTCGGTGGCAAAACGAACATCTGGGGCCGGTTGGCGCTGCGGCTCTCGGACTACGATTTCAAGGCCAGGAGTCACGACGGGTACGGCGACGATTGGCCGATTTCCTACGCCGATCTCGAACCTTACTACGACAAAGTCGATCTGCTGTTAGGCATCTCCGGCCACAAGGAAAACTTGCCGCATCTCCCCGACAGCCTGTTCCAGCGACCCAACAAGCTGACGTTCGCAGAGGTCAAGCTTCGCAATTCGCTCAAGGGAATGGGTCGAGTGCTCACGCCGTATCGGGCCGGTGTGACGACGGACGGCGTGAAGAACAAATACCGCAGCAAGTGCTTCGGGCGCGGTGCCTGCGGACGGCGTCCCGGCGGCTGCGACATCCATGCCGCGTTCGACTCACCGACGGGACTCATTTTTCCGGCGATGGACACGGGCAATCTGACGCTGCGGACCAATGCGGTCGCGCATGAGGTGCTCGTCGATCCGAACACGGGCAAGGCACGGGGTGTTTCGTTCGTCGATGCGCAGAATCGCAAGACGTACGAAGCGAAAGCGCGCGCCGTCATCCTGGCGGCATCGACGTTGGAAAGCGCGAGGCTCCTGTTATTGTCGAAGTCCCGGCAACATCCCAACGGCATCGGCAATTCGAGCGGGCACGTCGGCCACAACTTCTGCGAGCATGTCATGGGCCCGGGCGCGACCGGGCTCGTCAAAGAGCAGGTCGGCAAACCCCATACGCTCGACGACGGGCGTCCCGGCGGTTTCTACATCCCACGCTTTCGCAATCTCCGGGACAAGCAGACCGGCTTCATCCGCGGATACGGGTTCGAAGGCGGCAGTGGGCACTCGATGTTTCCGTCCGGGAGCAGCGCGCCGGGGTTCGGCGCGGCCTTCAAGAAGCGGGTGCGCGATTACTCGGGTGCCTTCATCGGGATGGGCGGCTTTGGCGAGGTCCTCGCTCGCTACGAGAACTATGTCGATCTCGATCCCCAGATGAAAGACGCCTGGGGCATTCCGGTATTGCGCTTCCATTATCAGTTCAGCGACAACGAAAAGAAGATGTGCGACGACATGGCCACGACCGCGAAGGAAATGTTCGAGGCCGCGGGGATCGAGGTCATCGGTGTCGACAAGACCGTGCTCACTGAGGGGTGGTCGATTCACGAGCTCGGCACCGCGCGGATGGGGACCGATCCTCGGACCTCGGTGCTGAATCAATTCCAGCAGTCGCACGACGTGAAGAATCTGTTCGTTGTGGACGGCTCGAGTCACGTGAGCGCGTCGTGTCAGAATCCGACCTGGACGATCATGGCGCTGGCGTGGCGCTCATCCGAGTATCTGGCCGACCAGTTCAAGAAGGGGGCCGTATGATCTCGCGGCGAGAGCTGTTGGGGGCTGCCGCGGCCGCCGTCGCGCTTCCGGGAGGGTTCCGTCTTCCGCAACTCAAGCCGCCACCCCGGTTTTTCACGCCGGCCGAGTTCGCGTTGCTAGACGAGTTGACCGAGCTGATCATACCGGCCGACGAGCAGTCAGGCGGCGCGCGCGCCGCCGGCGTAGCAACCCATATCGACGGGCGGCTCGCCGAATCGCTCGAATCGGACGTAAAAGCCCGCTGGCGCTCTGGACTGAATGCGGTGAACGCGCTTTCGCGCGAGATGCATCGCAAGGCCTTCCTCGCCGCGACGACGGAACAGCGGGTCGCGGTACTCACGCGGATGGCCGCCGCCGAGCAAGAACCGAAAACCCCCGTCGAAAAGTTCTTCAAGGACCTCAAGTGGTGGACGGTGTTCGGCTATTACACCTCCCGGGTCGGCATCCATGACGACCAGCAGTACAAGGGGAATGTTCTCCAAACCGGCGACTACGCAGGCTACGACGCCACTTGAGACGGCGCGGCTGCGGCTCGTCGCGTGCACCCCCGCCCATCTGCTCGCGCTGATCGAGGGCTCGGAGGACGTCGCGAGCCTTGTAGGATTCCCCGTCGCGGACCAATTGCGGGGGTTTTACGTCAGCGGCGATGTATCTCCTGAATGGTTGGCCGGCCTGCGCGCTGCCGCCGGCGAGCCGGCCGACCCTTGGCGGCACGGCTTCTTCATCGTCGAGACAAGCGCCGGGATCGTGATCGGCAGCGCGGGGTTCAAGGGACCGCCCGACGCCGCCGGCATGGTCGAGATCGCCTACGGCGTGGTGCCAGCCCGGGAAGGGCAGGGCTTCGCGACCGAAGCGGCTGGCGCGCTGATGCGATTCGCCGCCGCCGATCCTCGCGTCCGGCTACTGCGAGCGCACACGCTCCCTCAAGCAAATGCGTCGACGCATGTCTTACGGAAGTGCGGCTTCGTGCACGTCGGTGCCGTCGTGGATCCTGACGACGGACTGGTCTGGCGCTGGGAGCGGAACGCGCCACATATTGGAACCGCATGACTGGTCAGGGAGTCTTTGCTCCGCCTGAGTGGCGGTCGTTGTCGGCCTGTCTCGGCCTCTCGCCGCGCGAGTGTGGCATCGTCCGCGCCGTCTTCGACGGCGATTCGGAAAAACGCACGGCAGAGCGCCTCGGGTTGTCTCCGCACACGGTTCACACCTATGTGTGGCGCATCTACAGAAAGCTGCGGGTGCAGAGTCGCGAGCAATTGTTGGTCCGCGTCTTCGCGGAGTTTCGCTCGCTCCCGAAACGCGGCAACGGACGCAAGCGCCAGGACCGCCGACACCGGAGTGATGTAGCCTGATCAGGTGACCCTCATCGGGGGTCTTGTTGTTTCACTTTGCACGGACATGTTTGGCTTTGGAACAGCACGCACACGGTTCGCAACCGGGGGCCGCCACCTATGGATGCAGCGCGACCGATAGCGATCGCTAGCTGGATGTTGCTCGCCAGCTCACCGGTCGGCGTGTCTGCGCAACAGTCGCCCGCGTCCCCTTCCATGTCCAAGCCGAGCGGCTCGTCCGGTGCCATGTCGTTGATCATTCGGACCGACGACATCGGCATGAGTCACTCCGTCAACATGGCGATGGAGCAGCTGGTTCGCGCCGGTCTACCGGTGTCGGTGTCGGTGCTGTTTGTCTGTCCATGGTATCAGGAAGCAGTGGAGATTTTGAAGCAGTATCCCAACGTCTCCGTCGGCATCCATCTCGCGCTCAATTCCGAGTGGAAGAATTACCGGTGGGGACCCGTCGCCGGCAGTGCCGCCGTTCCATCCCTGGTCGATGAGAACGGCTATTTCTTTTCCTCCTCGGATGCGGTGTACCAGCGCAATCCCAAGCTCGAGGAAGTAGAGAAGGAGCTGCGCGCGCAGATCGATCGCGCGCTGCGCTCCGGTGTGAAGATCGACTACGTCGATTACCACATGGGCACGGTGACGAAGTATCCCGAGTGGCGCGCGCTGACGGAGCGGCTGGCACAGGAGTACGGGTTGGGGATGTCGGAGTATTTCGGGGAGACCGAGGACTCGCCGCACTATTCCGCGGCGCCGGCGGTGAAGTTGGACACGTTGCTGGCGATGATCAATCGGCTGAAGCCGGGTCTGAACCTCATCGTCACGCACGTGGGCATCGATGATGCCGAGCTGGGTGCGCTGCTGGATATGAACACCAGCCAGCCGTTGCCCGACATGAGCAAGAACCGTCAGGGGGAGTTGACGGCGTTGACGTCACCACGATTCAGCGCAGCCCTCAAGGCCCGCAACGTGGTGCTTCTTACGTATCGTGACCTGATCGCCCAAGAAGGCCTCAAGTCCATGCGCCGGCCCGTCGATTGAGGGCTGAGCCGGAGGGTTCAATGCAAAAGGTCTACCGTGCACTAGGGTTCTCGTTCCTTTTCCTCGTGGCCATCTGCGGGACGGCGCTGGGCCAGGGGCAACAGGTCTCGGGCACCGTCACATCCACGACGACCGGTGAAAAACTCTGGGGCGTCACCGTCCGGGTGAAAGGCACCCAGACGCAAACGGTGACGAACCAGCAAGGACAGTATTCGCTGGTTGCCCCCGCCGATGCGGTGCTGACGTTTGCGCAGATCGGCTACCGCGGGAGGGAGTTACCGGTAGGCGGACAGAGTACGCTCGACGTGACGCTCGAGCAGGCGCCGACGATGCTGCAGGAGGTTGTGGTGACCGGCTATAGCACGCAGCGCCGCTCCGACATCACGGCGGCGATTTCGTCGGTCAATCTCGAAACGACCACCCGGCAAACGTCGCCCAGCGTCTTGCAGCGGCTCGACCACTCCGTCCCGGGCGTGACCGTCAACAACAGCGGCTCGCCGGGAGGCCGCAGCACGGTGCGGATTCGCGGCGTGACCTCGTTCCAGAACAACGATCCACTGTACGTAGTCGACGGCACGCCGCTGCAAGACTCGTACGTGAACTTTCTCAACCCGAACGACATCGGCGAGATGCAGGTCTTGAAGGATGCGTCCGCCTCATCGATCTACGGCTCGCGTGCCAGCAACGGCGTCGTCATCATCGAGACGAAGAAGGGACGCGCCGGCGGGCGGACCGCGCGGCTCGACGTCCGCACCGGCGTCTTGTCACCGACGAGGGGCTACGACGACCTCGTGATGACGGACGCGATTCAGTACTACAATGTCATCAAGCGCGCTTATCAAAATTCGGGCCGCCAGATCCCAACGGACGTGCGCGCGATCTACGGCGATACGCTGAATCCCCAGGTCGGCCAGTACACCTACGTCAATCCGACCGCCATCGACTCCGTCAATTCGTGGGGCCAGCCGGTCCGCGTGGACGAGGCGGCATACGCCTATCCCAACGTCCTGATCATGCCGGCCAGCCAGGGGACCAACTGGTGGGATGCGGTGTTCAGCCCGGCGTCGTTCAGCGAGGCGAATCTGGGCATGTCGGGTGGCGGCGCGGACAACTCCTACAACGTGTCGTTTGGTTACCTGAAGCAGAACGGGACTGCGGCCTACAGCCAGTTCCAGCGCGGGACCCTGCGGGTCAACACCGCCTTCCAGCTGGGGAAGGTGACGATCGGTGAAAACGTCTCGTTCTCACGCGAGTACAGCTACGGCGGCCACGACGACGGCGCCGGGGGAAACGCGGGCGAGGATGGTATCCTCGGCAAGAACATCCTCATGCAGCCCGTTGTGCCGGTTTATGACATCGCCGGTAATTACGCCTCCGGCAAAGCGGTGGGTCTCGGCAATAACACCAACCCGCTGAAGTTCGCGGCCGCGCGCAAGGACGACCGCAATATCTGGGACCGCGCGCTGGGCAACGCGTATGCCACGGTCGACCTGGCGCGCTCCTTGGCGTTCCGGACACGGTTCTCGTTCAACTTGGCCCAGGGGAGCTTCAACGGGTTCAACCCGACGACCTTCGAGAACTCCGAGCCGGGCACCGTGAACTCGATCACGCAGAACGCGAACCGGAGCACGTCGTTGACGTGGACGAACACGCTGACCTACAGCAAGGCCACCACGCAACACAACGTGTCGGTTCTGCTCGGGCAGGAAGCGGTTTCCCAGAACAGCAAGTTCATGCAGGGCACCATGGCCGACCTTCTCAACGAGGACCCGTCCAGTCGCTATATCGACGATGCGCTCGGTGCGGCAGCCTCGAAGAACGTCTTTAGTACGGGGACGCTCGACCGGCTGCTCTCGTTCTTCGGGAAGGCGGACTACAACTACCGTAACCGGTACTATGCCAGCTTCACGCTCCGGCGCGACGGTTCTTCAAAATTCCCGAAGGCCAATCAGTGGGGGACGTTCCCGGCCTTCAACGTGGGCTGGCGGGCTTCACAGGAATCTTTCTTCCCGCAAGACGGCTTCTTCAGCAACGTGATGCTGCGGTTCGGGTGGGGCCAGACTGGGAACGAGCAAGTCAGCGGTGGGCGCATCTTCGCGCGGTTCGGCGGCGATCGCGGCGACACGTACTACGATATCGCCGGATCCGGAAACACGATCGTTGCCGGATTCCGGCAGACCGCGCTCGGCAACCAGAACATGAAATGGGAAACCAACACGTCCACGAACGTGGGCGCAGATCTCGAGTTTCTCCAGGGCCGGGCCAACTTCAGCTTCGACGTCTACAACCGCCAGACGGACGATCTGTTGTTCAATCCTCTGCCACCGGCGACGGCCGGCCAGGCGGATCCAGCGATCCAGAACGTCGGGGCGATGAAAAACAGCGGCTACGAGTTCGCCCTCTCCTACAGCGGGACCGTGGGTGCCAATAAGGTGTGGAGCATCGCCCTGAACGGGGCGCACAACACGAACGAGATCGTCCGGATCGCTGGCGACCTCCAAGGCTTCATCGGCCCGGGCGGTCCGCAGGTTACGCGCATCGGCAATCCGGTGTTCAATCAGGTCGGCAAGCCGGTTGGCGCGTTCTACGGCAAGGTGGCGAATGGTTACTTCCTCACCGCCGCCGAAGCGGCCGATCATAGGACCAACACAGCCGGGGGGTGCACAACGCCGCCCTGTCAGGATGGGGCCGAGGTGGGGCGCATCAAGTTCGTCGACGTAAACGGCGATGGCGTCGTCAATACCGACGACCGGACGTTCATCGGCAGCCCGCATCCCGACTTCACGGGCGGGTTGGACCTCGGCTTCCGAGCGGGAGCCTGGGACTTCAGCGCGACGTTCTTCGGCTCGTTCGGCGCCGAGATTTACGATGCGCAGAAGGACTTCTACGTGTTCCGCGACTTCTCGACGAACGTCTTGAAAGACCGGCTCACGGATTCGTTCTGCGTCCAGGGCGACGAGGCGTGCACCAACCCCGCCGATCCCAACGCCAAGTACCCGCGGCTGAATCAGAATGACAATACCAGCGGCGACATCAGCAGCTACTTCATCGAGGACGGATCGTACTTCCGGCTGAAGATGCTGCAGGTGGGGTGGCAAATTCCCCCCACGCTGTTCAGCTGGCTGCCGTCCGCCCGTGTGTATCTCCAGGGGGAAAACCTGTTCACGATCACGGGATACCCGGGACTCGATCCGTCGTTGCCGGCGCGCGACTTCACGGGCGCCGCGGGCGACGTTCGGGACCAGTACCGCAATGTGGACGTGGGGACGTACCCGACCAACAGAACGATCACCGTCGGCATCAGCACCACTTTCTAGGGGTCGACATGAAAACATTGCTAAGATCGAGACTGGTGCTCACGGCGACGACGCTCGCCCTCATCGGCGCGATCACGTACGCGTGCAAAGACTTCCTCGACACCGACGCCCAAGGCGCGCTGGATCAGAACGCGCTGGCGAACCGCGACGGCGTCGAAGGTTCGCTGATTGCCGCCTACCGGATGCTGGACTGCAACAATGCGACCAGCGACAACTGGGGATGTGCGGCCAGCAACTGGGCGTTTTCGAGTATCACCACCGACGACGCCTACAAGGGGTCCGAGGATTTCGACCAGCCACAGGCTACTGAGCTGGAGCTGTATAACTGGGACAGCGACCAGGCGATGGACTATCTCAACGTCAAATGGCAGGTCGCATACGAAGGCATCGTGCGCGCCAACGCGACGCTGCGCCTGCTGGCGCAGGTGCTCGCCGAGAAGCCCGGAGAGCTCACGGCGGCGGACGCCTCGTCGATTGAGGGCGAAGCGCTCTTCCTCCGCGCGCATTACCATTTCGAGGCGTGGCGTGTCTGGGGGAATGTCCCGTACTACTTCGAGGACGACACCGATTTCCGGAAGGCGAACGATCTCGGTATCGATGCAGTCGGCAACCTGATTATTGCCGACCTCGATGCGGCGATCGCGAAGCTCCCGGCCGCTCCGCGTGGAGGCCAGGCAGGACGGGTGTCATCCTGGACGGCCAAGGCGTACAAGGGACGCGTGCTCGTGTACATGCGGCAGTACGCGGCTGCCGTCACTGTGCTCCAGGACGTGAAGACGAGCGGGCCGTACGACCTGGAGACGAGCTTCGATCATGTGTGGACGGGTTTCCCGGCGTTCGCCAACGGGCCGGAGACGATCTTCGCATTCATGGCGTCGGCCAACGAAGGTGAGCCGAACGGGCAGAACTCGAACTGGGGCGAACGGCTGAATTTCCCCCACTCGGGCAGCCCCTTCGGCTGCTGCGGGTTCCACCAGCCGTCCCAAAACCTGGCAAACCTTTACGCCACCGATGCCGTAACCGGACTGCCGTTGGCCTTCACCAGCCCCACCACGTGGAACAATCGAAACGCGGAGTGGTCGGCATCGGTCGCCGACGTCGTCGATCCGCGGATGGACTGGACGATCGGCCGCGATGACGTGCCCTTCAAAGATTGGGGTCTCCACAGTTCACTGTGGATCCGGTCGTTGAGCTACGGCGGCCCCTACAGCCCCAAGAAGAACATCCACGAGCAGGCGAGCCCCGCGCAGAACCATGTGGGTTGGCAGCCGGAGCAGACGAATGCGGTGCACATGCACCTGTACCGCTATGCGGATCTGTTGTTGCTGCTCGCCGAGGCGCAGGTCGAGACCAATGACCTGGCAGGCGCGCAGGTCAACGTCAACCTCGTCCGCGCGCGTGCGGGTGTCACCGCTCAGGGATGCGGATCGAGCGGAGCCGCACTCGTAGCGCTCTATCCCCAGTGCGCGACGGACAGTCGCCTCGCCGTACCGATCAACGATCCTTCGATCACCTGGGCGACGTACAGGGTTGGGCAATACACGGCTGCGTTTGCCAGTCAGGCGGAGGCGAGGCTGGCCGTCCAACTCGAACGCCGGCTGGAACTGGCGATGGAAGGCCAGCGCCTGTTTGATTTGCGCCGCTACGGTGGTGCGGTCGCGCAGCAGACCATGGCGGACTACCTGGCGATGGAAGCCACGCCGCTGCGGCGCTCATACAAGGCCGTACAGGTGCCCTACACGACGCCGAAGTTCGATCTGTACCCGATTCCGGCGGTCCAGATTGATTTGAGCAAGGTCGGGGGGGAAGAAAGGCTGGTGCAGAACCCCGGCTGGTAAAGATGAACTGCGCCGCCTAGCGGCGCCGGATAACAAACGCCGACAGGGAATCGCCGTGGTTAGCCACGAGCACGGCGGTCCCTGCCGGCGTTTTCATCGCATTGAGACCGGTCACGTTCCCCGGGGCGAGAAACCCGCTTTCCCGCGGCGACACCGCCGTGAAATATCCGCGGCCGTCGCCACGTAGCCACGATCCGTTGCCCGCGTCGGCAGGCGGAGTGTTGGGCTCGGTATCGTAGAGATTCCCGGCAACGAGCAGATCGAGATTGCCATCCCCATCCACGTCCGTCACGACGATTCCTCGCACTGGCGCGATCTGCGCGGCTGACGGCAGCGGCGTCGCGATGAAGGTCCCCTGTCCGGTACTCTGGAGGTACAGGCTCGCGAACGTGTCAGCCTGGTAATGCAGCGAGCCCGCAATTTGTGACGGGCTCAGGATGTCGCGGATGGAAGCGTGCGAGAACGCGGCGTGATTGGGGAAACGCAATCCGATCGTGTACACGGCTTTGCCGAGCATCGCAAAGCCATACCAGGGATACTCTGTTCCGTCGATCTCCTTGGTGAGGATAATGTCGGTGCGGCGAACGCCGGTGTAATCGCCGGCAATGATCCCAAACCGGCTGTCGCGGGATGTCCGGTAGGTGTGATTCTGCCCGAGGTTTCCGGCGACGAGATCGGGATGCCCGTCACGATTGAAATCACCGGTTGCGAGACTGAGCCAGCGCCCGCGCGTAGGACCGATCCCCATCGACTCGGTGACGTTGCGAAAGTGCTGGCCTTCTTTCTTGAAGAACTGCAGCGGCATCCAGTCGCCCGCCGTCACGAGATCGAGGTGCCCATCGCCATCGAAGTCAATCCAGACGGCGCCGGTGATCATTCCACCCGGCGTACCCAGCTCCGGGGCCACGTGCTCGGTGACGTCGGTGAAGCGTCCGCCGTCGTTCCGCAGCACGTAGCTGCGCGCGGGATAGGGGTAATTGCGCGGCGCCAGCCGGCCTCCCACGAACAGGTCTGGTTTCCCGTCGGCGTTGAAATCGCCTGCCGCAACGGCCGCCGTGCTGGTGAGCATGACGGGCAACGCGGCGCTGTCGCGCGCGTAGCGGCCGCCACCCTCATTGATGTACAACCGGTCCTGGAGGAATGCCGAGATCGGCGAGAAGTGATAGCCACCGCTGGCGACGTACAAATCGAGCCGGCCATCCCCATTGGCATCAAAGAAGAGAGCGCCCCAGTCCTGGTATCCGCGGTCGCGCGCCCACGGCTGCTCCTGCGACGACTCCGTCAAACGGCCATCGGGATGCTGCACGAACAGCTTGCCCGGCGTTCCGGGGACACCGCCGACGAATAGATCGTCGAGGCCATCACCGTTCGCGTCACCGACCGCGAGCGGCGGGCCCTGTCGAGAAACCTGGTTGGGCAGGAGCGGTTGGATGGCAAAGTCCGTGTACCCGAGGACCGCTTGCTTGTAGCGCGGAGCCCGATTTGGAGCCATGCGCTGAAACAGGGGACGCTCGGCCGGCGCGACGTCTGTAGCGCGGCCCCTGTTCTCGAGCTTCGCATCGGATTGGTTGACGGTGACCAGTCGATCGACGGCGAGATCGGTGAGTGTCTGCGACCGGCCATCGGGCCAGACGATGATCAAGCTATCCACCTGTGTCGTCGCGCCCAGGCCGAAATGCTCGCGCTCGGCCATCGACGAGAGATAGCCGTGGTAGGGCGTATGATAGAGGTATTGGCGCTCTCCTCCCGCAACCAGCGTCAGGACCGCGCCGATGCCCTGGGTATTCGGGGCCTCGCCCCGAAGCACAATGTCCAGATAATGCCCTGGCACGCCGGCGGGTCCCACGTTTTGGTAGACGGACGCCGGCGCGTCGATGTTGTTGACCACGAGATCGAGCTTCCCGTCGTTGTTCAGATCGGCGAGCGCGGCGCCGTAGGAGAACCCGGGCTGGTCCAGTCCCCACTCGCGTGTCGTATTGGTGAAGGTCAGATCGCGGTTGTTGCGGAACATGTAATTCGACACGCTAAAGGTCGGCAGTTCTTTGATGATCTTGAGTCGCTGCGGACTGATCGTGTCCAGATTCTGCTCGGTCTGGTGCAGTCTGAACATCCGCGTCTGATAGTCGAAATCGGTGACCGCTTTCGGGTAGCCGTTCGTGACGAACAGGTCTTTGTAGCCGTCGTCGTCGCAGTCGCCGAACACCGCCGCCCAGCTCCAATGCGTATAGGCGACGCCCGCCATGCGGGCGATGTCGCTGAACACCAGGTCGCCGCTGCTCGTGAGGCCGTTGCTCAGCTGCAGCGTGTTCTGAGTGTACGCGTCGTGGTAGCCGCGCTGGCGGCGCTCCGCCTGATCGCCGGCCGTGACGGCTCCGCTCATCCGTTTGCGGGTGGGCGCGTCCTCGGGCATCATGTCGGTCTGCATGATGTCGGGCCAACCATCGTTGTTGAAATCGGCCGCATCGATGCCCATGCCCGCGAAACTGGTGTGTTTGAACCAGGTGCCCGATCTGTCGGTGAACGTCCCGTTGCGATTGTTGATGTACAGCACGTCGTCGGCGAGGTCGTCGTTGGAGAGGTACAGGTCGGGCCAGCCGTCGCGGTTGAAATCGTTCACGACAACCCCGAGGCCGAATTGGGCTTCGGTTAAGATGCCCGCCTCTCGCGACACGTCCGTGAAGGTGGCATTTCCATTGTTGCGATACAGGCGGTCTTGGCCGGCGGAGCTCTGGCGCCGCAGGCCCGCCGGGTGCAACTCGAGCTGGCTGCGCGCGAAATCCTGAGGTGAGTTGCCGAGCAGAAAGAGATCGAGATCACGATCGCCGTCGTAATCGAAGAAGACGGCGTGCGCAGTGAACCCGGAATCGTCGATGCCGTACGCCTTGGCCGATTCGGTGAACGTCCGGTTACGGTTGTTGATGAATAGCAGGTTGCGCGTGTCTTCCGGCGTCGCCCACGGTGGCCCCGACATCGAGAGGTAGATGTCGAGATAGCCGTCGCCGTTGATGTCCACGAGACTCACGCCGCTCGCCCAGCGGGTCGTCGCGACGCCGGCCGATTGCGTGATGTCCTCGAACCGCATGTTGCCGCGATTGAGATACAGACGGCTGGAGACCATGTTGCCGGTGAAGAAGACGTCGGACAGGCCGTCATTGTCGATGTCGCCGACCCCCACACCCCCGCCATTGTAGAGGTACACGTTCGTCAAAACGTTGATCGAGTCGCTGGTGGGGATTGTGTTCGCGAACGTGATGCCGGTCGCGTTGGGCGCCAGCTGCTTGAACAGGGGTTGAGTGGTCTCCGCGCCTTTGCCGCAGTTCAACACGATGGCAACGAGTGGCGCAAGCTTTCCAGTCGAGCGCTTGAAAAGTCGAGTCATGGGGCTGAGAAGCTAACGCCCTATTGCGGTCCCGGGTATTCTTAGCGCGATGCTCAAACACTCATGGCGACGGCTCAGCGTCGTCGTGGCGTTCATCACGGCGCTGGCGTCTGTCGTGATCCTGAATGCCGGCGCCGCGGGCCGTGCCGATGGCACTGCGGCCACGATCGTTCTCAACGAGGTCTCGCACGCGAGCGGGATCGACTTCGTCCATCAGGCAGTCACGCTCGATCCCAAGATCGCGAACGTAGCGCCGCATGTGGGGGCACTCGGGGCGGGTGTGTCCGTCACGGATGTGAACAACGATGGGTGGCCAGACCTTTATTTCACCTCATCGCGCTCTGGCGCCGCGAATGCCCTGTATCTCAATCAGCAGGACGGCACGTTCCGCGACATCGCGGCTCACGCGGGAGTTGCGGATGTCAATCGGCCCGGCGAGGGGGTCTCGATGGGCGCCGTGTGGGGCGACTACGACAATGATGGGCACGAGGATCTGTTCATCCACAAGTGGGGCTATCTCCAGCTCTTCCGCAATCTGGGCGACGGTCGCTTCGCGGATGTGACGGAGCAGGCCGGCCTCAAGCGCTGGATGAATTCCAACGGCGCGGTCTGGTTCGACTTCGATCGCGACGGCCTGCTCGACCTCTACGTTGCCGCGTATTTCCGCTCCGACATCGACTTCTGGCACCTCAAAGACACGCGGATCATGCAGCACAGCTGGGAGTTCGCGTCGAACGGCGGCAAGAACGTGCTATTCCGCAACCTCGGGAGCGGCCGGTTCGGGGACGTGACGGACTCGATGGGCGTGGGCAGCACCCGCTGGACCCTGGCCGCGGCCGCCGCCGATTTCAATGACGACGGCTGGCCCGATCTTTATCTGGCCAACGACTACGGGCCCGAGGAGCTCTTTCTCAATCGCGCAGGCAAGCGCTTCGAGCCGGCGCGCGCGGGACTCGCGGACGATTCGAAGAGCGGCATGGCGGTCGCGCTCGGGGACGTCTACAATCGGGGCCGACTGGACGTCTTTGTCACGAACATCTCGGAGCGCGGCTTTCTGTTTCAGGGCAATAACCTTCGCATCAATTTCCTGAAGGAGTTGGACCGGTTCGATGAGATCGCCAGCGGAGTCGTGGCCGATGCCGGATGGGCGTGGGGCGCACGATTCGGAGATCTGAACAACGACGGCCTGCTCGATCTTGTCGTGGCCAACGGCTTCATCTCGGCCGACAGCGGGCGGGATTACTGGTACGCGATGTCGAAGATCGCCGGCGCGCAGGGCAACATTTTCGAAGACGCAAAGAACTGGCCGGCGATTGGAACCGCCAGCCTCTCCGGCTTCGAGCGCTCGCGCGTGCTGCTGAATCGCGGCCAAGCCGGTTTCATCGACGTCGCCGAACAGTCCGGCGTGACCGATCGACTGGATGGGCGCGCGGTGGCGATGGCCGACTTGTTCAATACGGGCTCACTCGACGTGGTCTTCGCAAACCAGAAGGGCAGGGCGCTGCTTTACCGGAACACCCGTTCTCCCTCTCCCGACGGGAGAGAGCCTGCCCCGAGCGCAGCGAGGGGGGGTCAGGGGGGGAGGTGGGTGGAGTTCAAGCTCATCGGGACCCGCAGCAATCGCAGCGCGATCGGCGCCGATGTCACCGTGGAATTTGGCGGTGTCCGCCAGCGGCAAGTCGTCGACGGCGGCAGCGGATTCTGCAGCCAGAACGATCGACGGCTGCATTTTGGCCTGGGTGACAACGCCGTAGAGCGCGTCACGATTCGGTGGCCGTCAGGCAGGGAACAGGTGCTGACAGGTCTCAAGACCAACCAGCTGCATGTGATTACGGAACCGCAGTGACCAGCGCTCCCGCCCC
>DATFEG010000064.1:0-35112 GCA_035251445.1 Gemmatimonadales bacterium
CACTACGGCTAACTCACGTACATTTCGCCGTTTACGCCCCCGGACCTGCCCCTGTAGCTCAGGTGGATAGAGCAGCGGTTTCCTAAACCGTTGGCCGGGTGTTCGAGTCACCCCAGGGGCATGTGAAAATGATCAATGGTCAATGATCAGTGATCAATGATCGATGATCATCCATGATTAATGATCATCAATGATCAACGATCATTCTGAATTGAACATTGAACACTGATAAATGATCGATGATCATCCATGATTCATGATCATCAATGATCAACGATCATTCTGAATTGAACATTGAACACTGAACATTCTTTAGCAGGGACATCCTTGAGCATGGCGATAGCAACCCGCGGCACACCTGGTCCGAAGGCCACAACAGCGACAACGACAACGCCGCCGGTTGCTCGAACGGCGCCGCTTTCCGAGCGTCTGGTCGATTGGGTCAAAACGCACCGCACGGTCTCGTCATGGGTCGGAACGGCGATCGCGGTGGCCGCAGGGCTGTTCCTGTGGACGCAAACGACCAAAACCAGGTCACAGGAGATCGCGAGCCGCGAGCTCCAGAATGCCCGTTTTGCGTTTGAAAGCCAGAACCTGCCACTCGCCGCGAGCGGGTTGTCGCGCATCATCGAGAACTATTCCGGTACCAACGCGGCCGAGGAAAGCCATCTGCTGCTGGCCAACGTGCGGTTGCTCCAGGGGCAGCCACAGCAGGCCGTCGAAGTCCTGCGGGACTATGCGCCTGGGGCGGGCGCGGCCTACCGAGCACAGGCTTACGGGCTACTTGGTGCGGCCTACGAGAACCTGGGCCGTTTCCAAGAGGCTGCAGGGGCCTATGACACCGGTGCGGAAGCCGCGCAGCTCGATTTCCTCAAGGCGCAGATGCTGTCGGATGCGGCGCGCGCGTGGGTAGCTGCTGGAGACACCACGAAAGCGATCGCAAACTATCGGCGGATCCTGAAGGACTTTGCCGACGAGGGAAGCGCCACTGAGGCGAAAGTGCGCTTGGCCGAGCTCACAAAGGGCGCGGTCTCATAGCCAGCGCAACTTCGTATAATAGATGTTATGTTAAGTAGCGGTGTGTATAGATGTGGACAAAACGGCTCATGTAATCACACCTCTGAACACCATTCTCCCCTCACCCACTAGCCACACTTCGTCGTAGCGACCGTTCGTGCCCTTGGAGGCCCGGATTGTCAGCAACCGGCCGCTGCGGCTCTGGATGTCCACCGGAAGCCGCCCGAGGCCCCATTCCTCGATAGCGCACGCCGCAGCCACGGCCCCTGTGCCACAGGCCAGTGTTTCCCCCTCTACACCTCGTTCATACGTGCGCATCCGCCAGACAGCTCGTCCGTCGCGTGATGGCCGGTCGGAGGAAATGAAATTGATGTTCGCACCCTCGGGTCCAAGCGATGGATCGGACCGAAGTGCGCGACCGCGCTCCATCAGAGCCACCAGATCGACGTCGTCGACGGCGACCACGAGGTGCGGAACTCCCACACGTGCCAGCGCCGCCCGCCGCTCTGTTGGTCCCAGCTCGAGTCCCGGCACGACCGCGGGTGAATCGACGGGCGCCAAGTGCAGCTCGGCGCGGCCGGCCTCGCCTGTACGGCTACGATAGGTCCCGGCGTCGGTCTCGAGGTCCATCCCGGCCCCGGGCGCGATCCCGAGGTGCGCTGCGAGCGTGGTGCTGCACAAGGCCGCGTTACCGCACATGGCGGCGTGGGAGCCGTCGGCGTTGTAGTAGATCATGCGTGCCGAGCCGGCTTTCGGTCCGGGACCGACGAAGACGACGCCGTCGGCGCCGATACCGGTTCCGCGCGCGCATACGGCCCGCATGTCCTGCGGGGTCCAATCGGCCGGCGCCGACAGGCGTGCGTCCACCATGACGAAATCGTTGCCCGATCCCGTCATCTTGTAGATCGGCAGACCGATCAAATGCGGCCGAACCACGCCATCAGACGGAGCCGCGGCACCTTCCACACGGCCTCCCGCACGATAGCGCGATTCATTTTGCTTTGCCCCTCGGTCCGATCCACGAACACGATCGGGATTTCCCGGAGCTTGAACCCTTTTCGCCATGCCCGAACGCTCATCTCGATTTGGAAAGCGTACCCGTTGGACAGCACCTGCTTCAGATCAATGGCTTCCAGCACGGTCCTGCGAAAACACTTGAACCCACCCGTCAGGTCCCAAATCCTGAGTCCGGTAAACCAGCGCGCGTAAATATTGGCCAAATACGATAGCATGAGGCGGCCCATTGGCCAATTGACGACCGTCACCTTCCCGTCCAGGTAGCGAGAACCGAGCACGATGTCGGCATCCTGAATCGCCTTGAGGAATTCAGGCAAATGCTTAGGGTCATGCGAGAAATCCGCATCCATTTCGAAGATGTAGTCGTAGTCCCGCTCCAGCGCCCACTTGAAGCCTGCTTTGTAGGCGGTGCCGAGTCCCAGTTTGCCTTCCCTATGGATGACGTGCACTCGGGGGTCGAGGCGCGCCATTTCGTCGGCGATCAGACCAGTGCCATCCGGCGAGTTGTCGTCCACGACGAGCAACTCGAGCCGCGGATCCTGCGACAGGACTTGCGGGAGGATGTGGGGAAGATTCGTCCCCTCGTTAAAGGTAGGCATCACGACCAGCGCCTTCTCAGCCACTGCTCCGCCTCCTGGCAACGAGCGGCGGAACAACGCATCCTGCCAGCACGATCAGCAACGTCACGAAGGCGATCAGTTTCCCTCGCGCGTACGTGCGTGAGTGATAGTCGAGCTCGATCTTTCGCGCGCCGGGCGCGACCGGAATTGTGAGCAGCGAGTTGTCGCCACGCAGTATTTGCGCCGGCTGCCCGTCCACTGTGGCCCGCCAATCGAGGTACCAGTTCTCGGCGATCATCACGTAGCTCGAGTCGCGTGGCGTTGGATCGAGCTCGACCGTCATCTTCCCTGCATCCCAGGCCGTCACACGCGCGCGGGAGGCCGATGGCGTCGGCATTTCGCGCTGAATTGGCCGTGGGGTGATAGGCGCGTCGGACGTAAGCAGAACGACGCGATCGTAGCCTGGCATCCGCGGATCGGCGAGCGTGGGTGCAATCGCTGAGTCGTTCTCGATCTTCACCGCGGCAGGAATCACGCGCGCGTAGGGCGGAATCGTATCAGCTTCGTACACGAACGCCCGCGATCCGGCTGCGGTAGTGACCGGCCCCTGGACGAGGTGATATCCGGGCAATGTAGTGCTATCGGGGATTAAGACGAAGCGCACGGCGAGTAGCGGCCAGAGCCGCGTGGAGGACAGCAGGTAACGCCACTCGTTGCGCCCGCCGAGCAGGTCATCGTAATACCGCAGCTCGTTGCCCTGATAGCCCAGGACCTGCGGAATGCCGTGCGCCATCAGCACGTTTTGCGGATAGACTCCGACGTCGAGCACGCGCGTGGGGGACGGCGTCGCTTTGAGCCGTGTGATGACGGCGTCATCTCGGTACAACCCCGCACTGGGCTGCGGTGAATAGGTCCAGAACTGCCGGCCATCCCGCCAGAGATCCGTTCCAACCAGGAGCGGCAGGCCCAGCGCAAATGCCAGCGCCGGCACGCGCCCCTGCAGCCGTCCCCAGACGAGCACCGCAACCGCTGCCAGGAAGAGCGCGCCGATGATGGCGGACAGCCGGATTTCCCCCCCCTGACGAATCGCGGCCGCGAAGCGCTCCGCGGGCGCGAGCGAAGCGGCCATCTGCCCGAATACTCCGATCGCGCCGAGCAAGGCGACGACACCGGCTGCGATGAGCCAGATGCGGGCAACGCGTGGTTGCCCTTCCCCGCGCTCGAGCCGCGTTACGCCGAGTGCCGCAAACATCGAGACACAGAAGGCGACGACGAAGAACACCATTCCCGGCGCGCGCGTTTTTTTCACGTACGGCATGACCAACCACCACAGGTGGTAAAACGGCGTGGCCCCGCCTAGTGAGATCAACAAGAACAGCAGGCCAATACCGCTCATCCACCAGACGAGCCGCCGCCGCCGGTCGCCGAAACCGAAGATCGCGAGCGCGATCACGGGCAAGCCGAGGTATTCCGAGTGGAGCTTTAATGGGTTCGAACCCCAGTACGTCTCGACCGCGCCCGTGAACCCAGCCAAGAAAAGCTCGGGGACGTGATCCCACGGAATGCCGTACGACGTCGATCCCGCGTATCCGACCGAATACCCCCCCGCTCGGGGCGAATGCGGGATGTACTCGAGGAATGGCAGAATCTGCGGCATGCCCATTCCGAATCCGGCAATGATCGCGACCAAGGCGAGTCCGAGCCGCGCGAGGCGCGGCCGCAGTGACTCGGCGTTCCCTTCCCCGAACGTCAGATACAATGCGAACAGACCGGTCGCGACGAGCAGGTAATACGTCGCCTGCACGTGCGGGCTCAGCAGACACAGCGCGATCGTGACCGCGAGCAGCGGGTAGCCCCAGAAGCGCCGATCGCGCAGCGCCACGACCAGCGCGAGCAGCGCCAACGGAAAAAGTGTCGATACGAACAACTTGCCGTCATGCCCCGGCTGCACGAGCGAGATCAGGATGCCGGAGAGCTGGTACGCGATCCCCCCTGTTACCGCGCCGGTCCACGATACCGCGAAGCGGCGCAGTAACAGGTACATGAAAAAGCCGGCGAGGATGTAATGAAGGAAGAACGACAGATTGATAACCACGTGCGCGGGCAGAAATGCACGCAGCAGCGCCGTTGGATACAACGTGTCCCCATGCGTCACGACAGCCAGATACGGCAGGCCACCCAGGATCATCGGATTCCAGAGCGGGATGCTGCCCGACTCCCGCCATTGCTGCGTTTCCCACGCATCGAACGCATAGCCGCTCGAGTACTGGTCGCCGTGCGGGGACGCGAGCCACTGACCTGAGAACATCGGGAGCGACAAGACCACGATGAACAGCGAGAGGATCCCGAGCGCGAGCAGGTTCGGGCGCGACGGGACGTATTCCGCCGGCTGGCTCGTCGAGGCGGTCGTCACGCGCTCGGACTGCCAGGCAATGCCAGCACGATGATTCCCGCGATGATCTCGAGCGCCGTCAGCCAAATGCGTGAAGCGACGGCGAGAATCGCGGCGTCAGCCCCGCCGATCACCGGCGTCAACACGCCGATGAGCGCCGCCTCACGGACGAACAGGCCCGCGGGCGCAAAGACGGCAATCACGCCGGCGAGGTAGCTCCCCGTGAACGCGGCAACGTAGAAGCCCCACGATCCGACCGCGCTCGCGCCGAGCAGCCCGAGCGCGAGCAGCCGGAAGGCTGTGCCGTACATCAGCCAGGGAACGGTGAGGATCAGGAAGAACAGCAGCAGGTGCTTTGGACCCAGCTGCGACCACACCTGGCCGAGACCGGGCACGTACCGGGTGAACCAGCGGCCCAAACGTCCTCCGGGTCGCGGCAGCGCCAGTATCGCCACGCCGAGGATGATCGCGACGACGAGTGCCCCTTGCCACCAGGATGCGTGCAGTACTGCTGGAGTGAAAAACGCTACCACCGCGAGACCGGTGATGAGCAGGACGATCTGCTCGAGCAGAACGGTAGCGGTTGCGGCGGCGGTGCTCACGCGATAGCGCGACGCCATGACGGCGAGACTCGCGAACTGCCACACACCACCGGGGAGAAAGCGCGCCAGATTTGCGGTGAACCAGATCTTGGCAGCGTCGAGTGCCATGATCCTCGCCGCGCACCATCGCAGACTCGCCGTCCACGCGCCTACCAGCACCGCCAATGTGGCGAGGACAATCACCGAGCCGGCGAGCAATGGGCCAGCCCGCCAGGCGAACTCGCGCGTGCGGATATCGGGCCAGTGAGGAGCGATCTGCTTGTCGATGAGATAATACGCGGCGCCGACCAACACGACGGCTTGGAGCGCTCGTAACCACCAGCTGTGCCGGCGGAGAGTGCCGGTCGTCGTAGGTTCGACCAGGATCATGCCTCTGGGAAGCCCGGGGGCCGGGGAGCGCGAAAGATACCACTGCCCGAGGGAAGCCGGAAAGCGGTATTGTACGTCCACGTCCGATGCGAATTCTCCACGTCATGACTGCATTTCCTCGCTCCACGGATGACGTAATTGTTCCGTGGCTCGTCGCATTGCTAAAACGTCTGCAGGCGGCCGGTCACGAGGTGGAAGTCTTTACGTCGGCATATCGGGGCGGCGGTGGCACCACGTATGACGGGATTCCCGTGCACCGCTTCCGTTATTTCTTCAAGCGCTGGGAAGATCTCACGCACGACGAAGCGACGCCCGATCGCATGCGCCGCTCCCTGCTCTATCGCGTCCTGCCGCTGTTCTACGTCATCGGCGGTTTGTGGGGCGTGTGGCGGCTGACGCGCCGTCGTCACTACGACATCATCCACGTCCACTGGCCCGTCCCGCATGTGTTGTTCGGGTGGCTGGGACGTCGCACCACGCGTCCCCGCGCAAAACTTGTGACGAGCTGGTACGGGGTCGAGCTGCGCTGGGTGCAAAGCTCATTACCCTGGCTGCGCGGCTTTGTGAAATGGGCCCTGCGCAGGTCAGACGCGGTGGTGGCGATCTCCTCATATACCGCTGGAGAGATCGCACGGTTCGCGCGGGTACCGGTCCGCGTCATTCCGTACACTCTTGGTTTCAACGAGGCCACACGACCAGCCCCCGTTGCTCGTGGGCTGCGGCAGGAGTTTCGCATCGTGTTCGTCGGACGGCTCGTCGAGCGCAAAGGCGTGAAGCATCTGATCGAAGCGGTACGGAGGCTCCCGGCGGATCTGCGCCCACACCTCACCGTGATCGGCGAGGGGCCGGAGCGCCGGGCGCTCGAAGCGCAGGTACGGGCCGCGGGTCTCGAGCAGCGCGTCAAAATCTCAGGCCGGGTGTCTGACGAAGCCTTGCACGCTGCTTATGCCGGTTCCGACGTCATGGTGCTGCCCTCGATCCTCGACACACGCGGCGACACCGAGGGGTTGGGTGTGGTTCTGCTGGAGGCGATGAGCTACGGCGTTGCCGCCGTGGCGAGCGACATCGGTGGCATCACGGACATCATCGAAAACGAGAAGAGCGGTCTGCTGGTCCCACCGGCGGATCCCGAGCAGCTCGCACGTGCGCTCGAGCGTCTGGCCCGCGATCCCGCGCTGGCCGTGCGACTCGGCAACGCAGGCGAGCAGCGCGTGCGCCACGTCTTTGGCTGGCCCGAGATCATGGCGAAGTGGGAGGAGTGCTACGGTTCGCTAGTACAAACACGAACTGATACTGCCAGCGTAGCGGCACCAGCCGCCACCCCACCTCGAGAACCGGCCCGATAACGAAGCGCGCGAGGCCGCGCTTCCCCCCATCAGATGCGCGCCACCGGATCGCGTGCCAGAAATCCGGGACGACGCGCAACACGGACAAGTCGTGCTGTTCGAACAACCGGCGCCAGGTGGTCAGCGGCAACAGATGCTCGTTGATGTCCTGCTGAGCCGTACCCTGGTGACCGAGCACCCTCCAGCCGATGAAGTCCTGATTCGGGACCATGATGCAGAACCGGGCGTCGGCCTTCGCGACGCGCTTCATTTCCTCGAGTCCCTGCCCCATGTCGAGAAAGTGCTCGAGCGAGCCGAGGCAGGTGACGTAATCGAAGGTGCGATCGCGAAAGGCGAGCGCCTCCCCTGCCCCGACCGCGACCTCGGCGGTCGGCGCGACGCGCTTGGCGAGACGGACCGCCTCATCGGAGAGATCCACACCGACGGCCTCGATGCCACGATCCTGCGCCGCAGCGAGCAACGAACCGGCGCCGCAGCTCACATCGAGCAGGTGCGTGCCCGGTCGGGCATCCAGCAGGTCGAGAAACACGGGATACGCCGCGGCGGGACGCATGCTCTGCAGTCCCTTCGCGGCGTAGTGTTGGTTGTACCAGGTTTTGACGTCTTCCGCGCTCGGCATGCCGAACGATAATCCGCTGCTTGATGAAGTCCACTCAGCCACCTTCAGGCGAAACGGGGGACCAATCATCGGTCCCCCTCCCCATCTGCCGTCTTGCCGCTTGTGCTACCGCACGATATCGACCCAACCCGCCTCGTTCGGCACGATCAGGCTGCGCGACGATGCGTCGAACGACAATTCACGAGGAGTGCCGCCGACACTGACCGTAAACAGCAATGCGCCGCTCGTCGGATCGAGGGCGAGCACCTGCCCCTCGAAGACGCAGCTCACCCAGAGCCGCGTGTTGTCGGATGTGCGCACCATACCGTACGGGCTGCATCCAGGCGTGGCATACGTCGTGACCAGGGAGTTGCTCGCGATGTCCCACACGATGACGCCGCCGTTCTGTGCCGCAACGAACAACCTCGTGCTGTCCGCGGAAAGCTGAATCGCCTGGGCTCCGCCCCCCGTCTCGAAGGTGCGAAGGTGCGTAAAGGAATTGGGATCGATTTCGAACACGCGCCCGCCGTCGAACCCGCGCTGTGACGCGTAGAGCCGCGTCCGGTCCCCGCTCCACTCGAAGTGATAGCCGGCGGCTACGGGGAAGTTGAGCGTGCCGAGCACGGTGCGGCCGGGCATGTCGATCTTGAACACGGGGCCGTTCGTGATGCCGAGGAACACGGTGTCTCCCGCGGGCGAATTGGCGACCCCATAGGCGTCTTCCCCGAACTGCGTCGCGAAGACGGTATCCACGCCATCCAGTGTGGCCGTATTGATCGACATCACCATCGCATTGCTGAAGAAGGTGGGCACGTAGATCCGGCTCCCATCGGCATTCGCGGATACCTGGACTGGGAACGGGCCGCCACCGGTGGATCCGGTCACTGCTCCGGCCGCGATATCGATGCGACTGACCAAACCGGCTCCCGGCTGGGTCACCCAGGCCACGCCCGGGGCGGAAACAGCCGATCCGAACCCGCCCGCGCTCAACGGAATATGCGCGACCACCTCCGGTGGGAGCTGAGGGACCGTGACGCGTGCGGTCCCGCTCGTGCCCGACGTCGTTGCCGTAATCGTAGCCTCCCCTGCGCCCACCGCCGTGACGAGGCCGTCGGAGGAGACTGTTGCAACGGCTTCGTCGCTCGAGCTCCAGTCAAACAACGCTTTCTTCTGCTTGCCGTTCACGAAGTACTGCGCCGAGAACTGCTGCGATTGTCCCGGCTCCAGCGTCGCTTCGCTCGGACTGACGACGACGGTCTTGCCGCCGCTCGACGTTGCAGCCGTGAGAGGCCCAGTCGGCTCGCGCGACGTGCAGCCGACAACCGCTATCGACAGGATCGCTACCGTGCCGCAGACGACTCGTTTCATGGCTCCGTCCGATGAGAGACGTCGTACGTAAGTGAGCAGGCGCCGGCGGCGACAAGGCAGTTCGCCCCAGGAGTCATGAGTTCGCCCCAGGAGTCATTTTTCTTGGATGTTTGATTGAATCAGCGCAACAGATCGACCCAGCCGGCCTCAGTTGTGACGTCGTTGGCGCTGGGAGGCGTCATTACGAACGATAACCTACCGGAGGAAGCCGACCCAGCCATTTTGGTTTGCGACAAGACCCATGCTGCCGTCCGCGGTAAAAACGATCCGGCGTGTCACGCCGCCTACGTCGGTCGCATGGACAAGCCTTTGGTCGACTGGATCCACGACGTAGATGTATCCGCCCGCACTGGTCAAGTAGAGCAAGCCATTGGTGACACGGCGGGTGACATCGTAGGCTGCGGCAGGCAGAATCAGGTTCGAGCCGATCTGCAACCCCGTGTCGAGATTCCAAAACTGCACGTACCCCGACTGGTTGGCGATGTAGAGTTCCTTGCCGTCGGGCGAGACAGTCATCATCTGCGGCAACCCGCCAACGGGGAAGGTCCGGCCGAGCGTTCTCGTTCGCAGATTGAACTCGACGACCATGCCATCGCCTAGGCGGGTGCCGAGGCTGCTCATGTACAGCAGCGTGTCTCGTGCAATCGCCAGCCCGATCTGGTAACCCGAAACCACAAGCTGAACAATGATCTCTTTGGTCGCGAGGCGGACACCCACGACGCCATGCTCCCTCCCCACGTAAATGATGGAGTCGCCGGGCGCAACTATCAGCTCACGTGGGTTAGAACCGACCGCGATGTGATCGATCACCGTACTGGTCGCAACGTCCACGACGCTGATCGACGAGCTGGCCCCATTAGTGGCGTAGGCCCGCGAACCAGTTGAGTTGAACGCGATCCCCATTGGATAACTGACCGTGACACTCGTGTCGAACGTGTGCGACGAGAGGTTCACGCGAGTGATGCGTGACTCGTTGAGCAGACCGACGTAGGCAACGTTATTCGAGGAAATAGCGGCAGTATACGCGACGCCGCCCGCAAAGGGGCGCGTGACAAACAATGAATCGATTATTGTCACATACGTATATCCCGCAACAGTGCCACTGGTTGCGCCGATAAGGACACTCCCTTGCACACCCCGTCCATGGACAACGCCTGTGCTCGATACGGTTGCTAAGCTGGTATCGAGCGACCGCCATTGTATGAGTAGGCCGGAGACGAGACCTCCCAGGCCATCGCGCGCTGTGGCCGTGAGTTGTGTCGAATCTCTCGATGAAATCGTGGTGTCACGGGGCGTGATCGTGATCTGCGTCGCGACACCGGGTATTGCAACTCGTAGGGTGCTGTGCCCACCTGCTGCTAGGTAGCCAGCGCTGATTGTTGTGGACCCGGCTTCGGACTTCGCGACTGCGAGACCACTCGAAGTGATAGTCGCGATGCTAGGATCGCTCGATACCCATGTCACTGGGACGCCTCGGATCGTATCTCCCCTTTCATCGAGCACGGCGGCCTGGTATTGGAGCGTCGCAGTTGTCGGAATCGCGGTATCGGCGGGGGTAACGGCAACGGCTGTGGGGATTCCTATCACAGTTACTGGAACGACTGCGGTCGCGCCGCCGGCCCGCGCACGCACCGCGGTTCGGCCTACGATGGTACGCGCTTGCACGATACCCACGCTGTTGACCGTGGCGATCGAGGTGTCGTCAATAGAATACGAAACGGCAATGCCAGTCACGGGGTTGCCCTCGCGATCGACCACGGTCACCGCGATGTGCGCGCTCGTGTTGCGGATCAACACGAGCGAATCGGGTGTGACGTTCAGGACGAGGTGTGGGTTGCCTGGACCCGAGGAATTGTCGCAGGCAACGAGGGCGGCAAGAGGCAACAACAGGCAGATCCGCAGCTGCGCGAGACGCAACGACATACGATAAGATCAGCGCAGCAGATCGACCCAGCCGGCCTCGTTCGCCACCAGCACCCGATCGCCGCGCGGATGCACGGCCATCATTCGGGGACGGCCACCGGTGGCGATCGTCGCCCGCTCGATGAGGCCGTGGCGTTGCAGCACGACGATGCGGCCGGCGTCGAGCAGGCCGACGAACACAAACTGCTCATCGGGGCTCAGCGCGACGCCAAAGGCCGGCGTCCCGAACTCGACCGTCGCGGCGCGGCGTCCGCTGGGGAGATGAACCACGTCGAGCCAGCCGGACTGATTGGCAACGTACAGGCTTTGACCGTCCGAGGAGACGATGACGTCCTGAGCGATCCCGCCGATGTCGAACCGTCGCCTCGTCTCCAGCGTGGACGTATCGACTTCGACGACGACGCCGGCCCGCCAGCACGGCACATAGACAAAGCGGCCGGAGGGATGCACGGTCACCTGTGGACAGGCGAGGGGGATCGGCGTGTACCCCACCGCGACCCGCTGCAGTGACGAGATGGCCACGAGGCGATCCTGATTGGTCGTCGCGTAGAGCGTCACAGCGTCGGGCGACATCACCGCGCCCATGGGATCTCCGGGCACGGGAATCAGGCCGACCTGCTGCTGCCGCTCGAGGTCGATGATGCACACGGCTTCGGCGAATTGACTGGTCACGTAGGCCCACTGGCTTCGCCCACCGGGAATCACGCGGGTGGGCGCCGGACCGACTCGAATCGTGTGTGCCACGCGCAGCGGATCGAGCTGCAAGACGTCGAGGGCGGCTGCGTGGGAACGTGTGACTAGCGCCCCACGGGCGGTGAGTGCGAGGTCAAACGGTGCTCCCCCGACAGGCAAACGCTCGGCGACCGTCTGCACGACGCGGTGACCGGGTGTGTGCTGCGGCGTGGGACGGGTCACGACGTTTGCGGAGCGCGTGAGCATGGGCCGCGCCGGCTGGCGCGTGGTCCGGTCGCCGACGGCGAGGGCGAGTGGCTGCGACAGCTTGGCCGCCTGCGCCTTTCCATTCGCGCAGCGGTCACGGAAGTGCAGCACGGCGAGGGCTAGGCCATCGCGCCGCACCTCGGACCAGCGGTGTCCGGTGACTCGACGGACCAGCCGGTAGGCGACGGCCGGATCGACGTGCTCGCGCTCGGCGAGCTCGCGCAGCGACAACCCAGACGTCTCGGCCTCGATCATCCAGTACAAGGTACGCGCCCATCCACCGATTACTTCGAGCGGCGGCAATCCGTCGCGCCGCAGCGCGCGGGCGAGCTGATAACGGTTATGGAAACCGAGCCACTCGGCGAGTTCTTTGGGACGGGGGGGATGGCCGTTCAGGCAGCCAAGGGCCCTGAGCAATGCCCGCCCGCTCTCTGAGAGATGAGGGAGGGCGGTCTGCAGGAGACTCGTGAGCCGGAGTGGAGGCATCAGAGACGCCGTGGCAAAGTTTCTTTGTTACCCTACGCGACGATTCGAGGTCCTGGCAAGAGGCCTGTCCCTACCCGTCGCGCTTGGCGGTGCTCCGCAGCCGGTCCATCTCGCGCTCGAGCATACGGAGCTCTTCGCGCATGCCCGCCAGCATCTCGCCCACGAAGCCGAAGCCGAACAGCACGACTCCCGAGATCACGAGGACCATGATCAAATCGAGCAGCGGCCGGAACCCTACGTGCGGCGGCCCAAACCGCAGATAGAGGGCGACGATGCCCACGATCAAGCCAAGCAGGAACAGCAGCGCGCCCGCCACCCCGAAGAACAGCATCGGCTTACGGCCGAAGCGCAGCTGGAACCAGACGGACATCAGGTCGAGGACACCCACCGGAATCCGCCCGATGCCGAACTTGGAGGTGCCTGCGCGACGGGGATAGAGCGGCACGGGCCGCTCGGCCAGGCGGAATCCCTGGGAGGCGGCAATCACAACCATGAACCGGTGCCAATCAGGACGACTCGGAACGCTTTCCATGACCTCGTGGCGATAGGCCTTCACGGAATTCAGGTCATTCACCCGCACGCCGAACAGCCAGCGGCACAACGCGTTATACACGCCCGAGACGAATCGCTTTTCGTACTGGCCCTGCTTCGTCCCCGTCACCACATCAGCCTCTCCCGCGAGGATAGGGGCGACCAGGGAAGGAATATCGGAGGGGAGGTACTGCAGGTCGGCCGGATAGAAGACCAGCACACGACCCCGGGCGACGTCGGCGCCCGACTTCAGCGCGTCCGCGATCCCACGCTGCGTGCGGTGCGTGACGACCCGGACAAAGGGATGCTTGATCTTGAGCTCCTCGAGCACACCCGCCGTGCCGTCATGACTGCCGTCGTTTACGATGACCACCTCGCACGCGTACGGCAACGGCAGCAGGGCTTCGCGCGTCAGCTTCACGAACTCCGCGAGATTCTCGGCTTCATCCTTGGCTGGTACGAGGACGCTGACGTCGGGCGTGGTCGAATTGGTCGCGAGGCTCACAGCCGCTTGCGCATCCGCGCCGGCAGGATCCCGAGCTGGTCGCGATATTTGGCGACCGTACGGCGGGCGATGCGAACGCCTTTGCGCTCGAACATCTCGACGATCTGCTGGTCGGTCAGCGGCGACTTGGGCGGCTCGTCGTCCACCATCTTCTGAATCTGTGACTTGATCGAACGGGCGCTGGCGTCCTCGCCCGTCGTGGTCGAGAGGCCGCTCGAGAAGAAGAATTTGAGCGGCAAGAGGCCGCGCGGCGTCTGCACGTATTTCTCGTTCGTCACGCGACTGACTGTGCTTTCGTGCATGCTGATGACGTCCGCCACTTCACGCAACGTCAGCGGTTTCAGGTGATCGATCCCCTTCTCGAAGAACTCCCGTTGCCGGTCGACGATGAAGTTCATCACCTTCAGCATCGTCTGGCGGCGCTGCTCGATCGCCTGGATCATCCAGTGCGCGCTGTTGAGCCGCTGGTTGATGAACTCCTTGCTCTCGCCGTCATACTTCTTTTTGTCCCGCGCGATCTCCTGGTACGTCTTGGAAATGCGCAGGCGAGGCAAGCCGCTGTCGTTCAGAAAGACCAGGTATTTGTCGTCGATCTTATCGACGATGAGATCGGGGATGATGTACTGGTCGTTCGCCGCCGAGTGCTGCAGCCCGGGCTTGGGATCGAGCCGCGCGAGCTCGTCGGCGGCGCGCTGCACCTCGTCGGGCGCCAGCCCGAAGCGTTTGCCCAGGTCGCTCCAGCGGTGCGCGATCAGATCCTCGAACGCGTCTTTCACCAGCCGATACACCAGCGAGTCGGTGCGCTTCTGGCTCTCGAGCTGGAGCATGAGGCATTCGCGCAGATTCCGCGACGCGATGCCCGGCGGATCGAGCTGCTGGATGATCCGCAACATCCCTTCGACTTCCGCGATCGTGAACGCCGGGACGTTCAGGTCGAGCTCGGACTCGGCCTCGTGTTCCTCGAGCAGCTGGTTCGCGCCTCTCAGGATCTCTTCCAGGCTGTGCTGGAGAGAGCCATCCTCGCCGATGTTGCCGAGAAACTCCTCGGCAAGCAGCTGCTGGCGGGGGTTGAGGTCGAGCATCCGAGTCTGATCGCGCAAGTAGTCGATCAGATCTTTGCTCGCGACCGTGACGGGCTCGACGTATTCCCGCGCGTCGCTGTAGGAGCCGCTCGGGACGCCGTGCTCCGTGCGGTCGTCGAGCAGGATGTTCTCCCAGTCCGGCTCGTCGTCGCCCTTCTCCTCCTTTTTCTCCGGCTTGTTCTGCTGCTGCTCGGCCGCCGGCGCCTGCACCTCTTCCTCCGGTTCGACCATCTCGAGGAACGGATTGCCCAGCAGCTCCTGCTTCAAGTGCTGCTCCAGATCGAGCAGCGGCATGTAGAGCAGATCCATCGCCTGGTACAGGCGAGGATTGATCCGCAAATCCTGGCGCATGCCGACGTGCTGATGCAGGCCGGTCTTCATGCGGCGGGCGACAGGCGCGCGCGCAGGCGCGTCGTGAGGGTGGGACCGAGGTAGAGCGACGCCACCCGGTCGTCGAAGACGAGCTGCCGGACCGAGCCAGCGACTTGCACCTTGCCTTCGAACATGATGTACGCGCGGTCCACGATGTCGAGCGTCTGCTCGACGTTGTGATCGGTGATCAGCACGCCGATGCCGCGGTGGCGCAGCCCGGCAACGATGGTCTGAATGTCGTTGACCGCGATCGGGTCGACGCCGGCGAACGGTTCATCGAGCAGCAGGAACTTCGGTTCGGTGACGAGCGCGCGCGTGATCTCGAGCCGCCGCCGCTCGCCGCCCGACAGCTGATACGCCTTCTGCCGGCGCAGGTGTTTGATCGCCAGCTCGTCGAGCAGCGACTCGAGGCGCCGGCGCCGCTCGTCCTCGTCGATGTTCATCGTTTCGAGAATCGCCAGCACGTTCTCTTCGACCGTGAGCTTGCGGAAGATCGATGGTTCCTGCGCCAGATACCCGATCCCGGCCCGCGCGCGCTGGTACATCGGCAACGGCGTGATGTTGCGATCGTCGAGCTGGATCGTCCCCTCGTCGGGGCGGATCAGTCCGGTGATCATATAGAACGACGTCGTCTTCCCCGCCCCGTTCGGACCCAGCAGTCCCACGATCTCGCCCTGCGCGAGGTCGAGCGAAACGTTGTCCACGACGCGCCGGCCTTTGTACGCCTTCGCGAGATGCTGAGCCTCGAGCCGGCTGCCGCCGCGCACCAGGGGATGATCACCCGTGACCGACTCGCTCCGAGTGACCGTGTCTTCCGCGAAGTGGAGAAAATGCTCCGCCGCCGCGGCCCGCTCGGCGGGCATGCTCGCCCAGATCTCGGGTGCGAAGGCGATCGCGACGTCACCCCAGAGCGCACCCATCGGAAGCACGATGACCTTGAGCATCGCCAGCCGCGGCAGCACCGATGTCGCGAGATACCCGCGGGCCTCATCGACCGACAGGCTCCCCGCATCCGGTGCCTCGCCCTTGGCGTGCACTCGGAGCTTGAGGAATTCCTCCCGGTACGCGATCGCGAGATCGCTGAACGAGGCGCGGCCCTGGTCGTCGGCGACACGGACCAGCGCGGCCGCCGCGAGCGCGAGCGACGAGTCGCGAGTGGCGAACAGATCGTCGAAACGGTTCAGGTCGGTCATGGCGTCGCCGACGGTGGACGAACCGGAGGAGCCGGCGGGGCGGAACGAGTTGTGTCCGGTCCGGCAGGTCTCAGGCTGTCGGCGACAACAGCGGGGCGCGGTGCGAGGTGCACCCCGTCCGCCTTTCCCGCGACGATCACGCGGTCGATGCGATCCGCCAGCAGCGTGATATCGATTTGTTGCCCGCGGGAATAGTTGATCGCGGTTTGCGCGCTTCCCCCCCCCGAGTCCGCCGCTGCCGCCGTCGTCGTGTCCCGATTCTCCGGATGGTGGGTCAACGCCCGGGCCGAGCCGCGGGAGATGATTTGACGCAGCCGGGTGCGCGGCCGGCCCGAGGTCGGGTCTTGCCCTTGAACGAATCGCGCGGTCAGAGTGTCGCCCGAGATCCAGTCGGTCTCCGCGGCAGTCGCCGTCGAATCGCGCCGGGCCGTGGAGAACGCCTTGCCAAACGCGCGCGACTCAGTGAGCACCTCGTCGGGCGAGTCGATCGCCATCGAGTCCGATTGAATCGTGTACAGGGTCGAGATCGCGTGCGGCCGGAGCGAATCGCCCCACGCAAAGGTTTGCTGCAGCATCCGGTTGGCGATGTGGAGATCGATGGTATCGCCGGTCAGCGTCCAGTCCGAACCGGTGGCCTTGCCGTTCCCCATCGCTTTCACGGCGCTCACGTCACGCTGCTCGAGCGCCAGCTCGATCCGCGTCCCCACGAGGGTGTAGCTCTTGGCTGCCTCGCCGGCGGCCCCCCCCCGTCGGCCCTTGCCTTCGACACTGGGCTTTCCTCTCACGAGGACGCCCAACCCCTTGGTTTGATCCAGCATCATGGAATCGGACCGTGCGGCGAAATCGCTGCGGTCGATTGTCGCTTTGCCGCCGGCCCACATGCGGTCATCGCCTCTGAATCGCATCCGGTCGGCGACGATGATGTACGGCTCCGGCCGGCCCCTCCCTGTGTCGCGGGGAGCGCCTTGCCGGTATTCGACGGTGGGTCGCTGGGTCGCGTACATCTCGACCGTGTCACGGATGCCCTTGGCGGCGCGCAGGTAGCGCAGATTGGGGCCTCGCAGCACGGAGCCATTTCGCCGATTCACGGCGACGACGTTGTTGTGCGCCTCGAGCCGCTCATCGCGCAGGTAGTACGAGGCCAGCCGCGCGTCGAGGGCCATGCCGGTGTCGCGGATCTGTACGCGACCGATGAGATCGAGGCGGCCGACCGTGCTGTAATGCGCAAAACTGTCGGCCGAGATCGTGGTGCCGGTTCCGACGCAGTGCGCGAGAACCCCTCCACCGCCGTTCGTGATCTTTTCCCCGGCGGCAGTAGTGGTCTCGCGATAATGCCCCATCGAGTCCACGGCTACGCGACACGGTCGTCCCGCGGTGTCCTGCGCTGCGGGAGCCGGGGATGCCTGGAGCAGCAGAGCGGCGGTGATCAAGGGGATCATTGATTCGGCAGGAGGAACTGACCGCCCGTCCCCTTGGGCCGCTTGGCGGTGACGTTGCGGAATTCAGGATCGGACGTGAATCCTTCGCCTTCCACGTGGCGATCGGGCGCATTGAAAACGAATGCCTTATCCGAGCTGACTTCGTTGCGCGCCTGGTTGTAGAGCATCACTTCGGTCTTCATCGTGCCGCCGTCTCGGTCGCGAACGACGACGACATTGCCGCGTGCCTCCATATCTCCGCTGCGCCAGTGATGCGTTCCCTCTTTCGAGGTGAGCTTCGACGTGGGTTTGCCGGCGACATCGTAGAACGTCACGTGCACGTTGCGGAGGTCGGCGCGCTGCGCTCCCGAATAGAAATACGCGGTGTCGGCCTGCACCTTGGCCCGCAACACGCCCGCATCGGTCACATAGTGGGACATGCCGATGAGGACCTGGTCCGCACTGTCCAGGGCTGCTTGGGTGGCGGTGACGGGGGTGCCGGTTTTGCAAGATGTGATGAGCATGATCCCGATCAGGATCGACAGGCTAAAGCCTGCGCTCGGCACTGCACTGCCCTTAAGGGCAGTGATTCGCCGAGCGCACCCTTTAGGGTGTCGAATCATACCGCGCCAGCTTTCATTAGGTCATGCAAGTGCACGATTCCCACCACGCGCTTTTGCCCGTCGAGCACCGGGAGCGCCATGATTCCGTGCCGTTCCATCACGCTCACGGCGACGCCCGCCAGCTCCTCGGCGGTCGTCGACTTCGGCGTCCGCGTCATGACGTCGCGAACTGGGGTCGGCAGGAAATCATCCGTCCGTTCCATGAGCCGTGTGAGGTCGCCGGCCGTGACCACGCCCACGAGCGTCCCCTTCGTGTCGACCACCGCGACCGTCCCTCGCCGCTCGGCGAGCAGGACGACGCACTCACGCATCGGACGCTCGGCGGTGAGCGTGGGGAGATGGTCCGTGAGCATGACGTCCGCGACGCGCAGCAGCAGCTTGCGACCGAGCGCGCCGCCGGGATGGAGGGTCGCGAAATCATCGCGCCGGAAACCCTTCTCTTCGAGAAGGGTCACGGCCAGCGCGTCACCGAGCGCTAGCGCGACCGTCGTACTGGCGGTGGGCGCGAGTGTTTCAGGACAGGCCTCCTCGGTCACCGATGCATCGAGGACCACCGTGGCGTACTGCGCGAGCGGTGACGCGGGATTGCCGGTCAACGCGATGATGGGAACACCGAAACGCTCGAGTTGAGCAACGAGGCCAAACAGCTCGTCCGATTCGCCGCTCTTCGACAGGAGAATCGCGATATCCTTCTTGCTCACCAGACCCAGGTCGCCGTGCAGCGAGTCGACAGGGTGCAGGAACGTCGCCGGCGTGCCCGTAGACGTGAATGTTGCCGCGATCTTCCGCGCGATGAGCCCTGATTTGCCGACGCCCGACACGATGAGGCGGCCTTCGGCGGCCTTGAGAAGCTCGATCGCTTGCGCGAAAGCAGGACCCAGCCGGTCAGCGAGCCGTTGAACGGCCGCCGCCTCGAGTGCGAGCACACGCTTTCCCCGGGCGACGAGCTGGTCGCTACCCGCTTGCGTCTTTGACGCCCTGGCCGGCTTACGCACGGACGGTTTCCCGGACACGTTGCCACACGTCTACCGCGAGCCCGACGATCCCCGCGAGCTGATCGAGTGGGACCATGTTTGGACCGTCGGACGGCGCGCGAGCGGGATCGGGATGCGTTTCGAGGAAGAATCCGTCTGCACCGGCCGCGGCGGCGGCATACAGCAGCGGCGGAATGAAGGCACGCTGCCCGCCGCTCGAGCCATCAATCCCCTGCCCTGGTTGCTGCACCGAATGCGTCGCGTCGAAAATCACTGGTGCGGCGCAAGCGGCCCGCAGCCTCGGGAAACTCCGCATGTCGACCACGAGATCGCCGTAGCCAAAGAAGGTGCCCCGCTCGGTCACCGCGACTTCCGGTGCCCCGCCCGCACGCACCTTCTCCACCGCTCCGCGCATCTCTTCGGGCGCCATCCATTGGCCTTTCTTGATGTTCACCGGCCGATTTGCCTTCCCTGCAGCGACCAGAAGATCGGTCTGCCGGCAGAGGAAAGCGGGGATCTGCAGCACATCCGCGATGCGCGCAGCCACCGGCACGTGACCCGGCTCGTGAACGTCGGTCAGAATGGGCAGGCCCGTGGCGCTGCGGACTTTCTCCAGTGCCGCGAGCCCGGCATCGATCCCCGGGCCGCGCGGCGCGTTCAAGCGGGAACGGTTGGCCTTGTCGAACGACGCCTTGTAGATGACGCTGATCCCGAGCTTGACCTGCATCTCGGCCAAGGCCTCGCCGATCCGGACGTTGAGCTCGTCCGATTCGACGACGCATGGACCCGCGATGAGGAACGGGCCGCCCTCAGCCCCGAAGCGATGCGACATGTCAGTCCGTGAGCTCGGCCAGGGCGCGCGAGGACTCGACGCGCGGCTGGAGATTGTGGTGGTCCAGGGCAGCCCCCACGAAGCCTGCAAACAAGGGATGCGGGCGCATCGGCCGCGACTTCAGCTCGGGATGGAACTGGCACCCGATGAACCAGGGATGGTCGGGTAGCTCGATCATTTCGACGAGCGACCCATCCGGCGAGAGGCCTGAGCAGCGCATTCCGTACTCCGCGAGCACATCGCGATAGGCGTTCGACACCTCGTAGCGGTGCCGGTGACGCTCGCTCACCTCCGTGGCGTTGTACGCCTGTGCAACGCGTGAGCCCGGCCGGAGCCGGCAGGGATACGCGCCCAACCGCATTGTGCCGCCCATTTCCTGAATACCTTCCTGCGAGCGCATCAACGCGATAACCGGATTTTCGCACTCCGGTGCAAACTCACTCGAGTTCGTGTCGGGGATTTTGCACACATTGCGCGCAAATTCGATGATGGCCGTCTGCAGGCCGAGGCAGATCCCGAAGAACGGAAGCTTATGCTCCCGCGCCCACCGGATGGCTTCCAGCATGCCCTCGACGCCGCGCACGCCGAAGCCGCCGGGCACCAGCAGTCCGTCGTAGTTCGCGAGCAGCTCGCCGGCCGTTTCCTGGTCGGTGAATCGATCCGACGCGATCCACTCGATCCGCACGCCGACCTCGTTGGCGATGCCGCCGTGCACCAACGCCTCGTGAATGCTCTTGTAGCTGTCGGCTAGCTCGGTGTATTTGCCAACGACTGCGATCCGCAACTGTTGCGGCGGATGCAGGATCTTCTCGACCATGACAGCCCACGCGCGCAGATCCGGCTCTTTCGTCTCGAGGTGCAGCCGGGTGCACACTTCGCGATCGAGCCCCTGCTCGTGCAGCTTCAGCGGGATTTCATAGATGGATTTCACGTCCGGGCTCTCGACCACACAGCCGAAATCGACGTTGCAGAACTGCGCGATCTTCCGCTTGAGATCCTCGGACAGCGGCCGCTCCGTGCGGCAAATCAGGATGTCGGGTTGGATTCCGATCTGCATCAGCTCACGGACCGAGTGCTGCGTGGGCTTGGTCTTGAGCTCCGCCGTCGCCGCGATGAACGGGACGAGCGTCAGATGAATGAACAGCGTGTTGTCGCGGCCCACTTCCTGACGGAACTGGCGGATCGCCTCGAGAAACGGGAGCGATTCGATGTCGCCCACCGTGCCGCCGATTTCGGTGATCACGACGTCGTGATCGGGCGCCAGGCGGCGGATCGCGCTTTTGATTTCGTCGGTGATGTGCGGAATCACCTGCACAGTCGAGCCGAGGTATTCGCCCCGCCGCTCTTTCGTGATCACGGACAGATAGATTCGGCCTGTGGTCACGTTGTTCACCTGCGACAACGAGCGGTCGATGAAGCGCTCGTAGTGACCCAGGTCGAGGTCGGTCTCGGCACCGTCGTCGGTCACGTAGACTTCGCCATGCTGGAATGGCGACATCGTCCCCGGATCGACGTTGATGTAGGGATCGAACTTCTGAATCGTGACCTTGAGGCCGCGCTCGGCGAGCAGGCGGCCAAGCGAGGCCGCGGCGATGCCCTTCCCGAGCGAGCTTACCACGCCACCCGTGATGAAGACGTATTTCGTCGAGCTCACGGACTCACCTCCCGCAACCGGCGAGTTATCTCCGCTTCAGCCCATACCAAGTCGGCCGGCGTATCGATCCCTGGCGCCGCCGGACGGTCGAACAGCGTGACACCGATCGGAATCCCGTGCAGCAAGGGCCGGAGCTGCTCGAGTTTCTCCCACCGCTCTTCTGGGACAGGGGGTAACGCCACCCAACGCTCCAATGCTTCGCGCGTGTAGGCGTACACGCCCACGTGTTGGTGGTAGACGACGTCGCCAGTGCCTTCGCGGTCGAAGGGAATGGGCGCGCGCGAGAAGTAGAGTGCACGCCCGTGCGCATCCACCACGACTTTTACCCGGCTCGGGTCGTCGGCGAGCGCCGGATCGAGGGAGCCCGCGGCCGTCCCGAGCGGATCGCCTTGTTCGAGACAGGCCAGCGCGCCCCTCACCGCCTCGAACGCAAGGAAGGGCTCGTCACCCTGGACGTTCACGATGCGGTCGAATGCGCTAAATGATTGATTGGCAACGACTTCTGCAACGCGCTCGGTGCCCGATGCATGATTCGGCGACGTCATCACCGCTTCGAAGCCCGCCTCCTGCACCACCGCGGCGATCTCGCGCGCGTCCGTCGCTACCACAAGACGGTCGCACAGGCTCAAATCAGCGATACGGCGGGTGACGACGAGGATAAGGGGCTCGCCAGCCAGAGGGATCAGAGGCTTGCGAGGGAGGCGGCTAGAACCGAGCCGTGCAGGAATCACGCCAAGGACAGGCACGTGAGAAGATACAAAATGCGTGCCGTGGCGTCTAGACCATGTCTACCACCTTGTTCTGCGGTCTCTTAGGTCGACATGGACGAATGGCCCGCGGGTGCTCGTGGTAGGGTATTCCCCCATCCCCCCCTCGACGCCGGCGGCTTCGAACAGGCTATAGAGCACCTCTCCGTCGCGCGCGTCGCTGCGTCCGTCCCGGTTCAGGTCGTCCATACGACCGTCGTGGTCTTCGTCGATGAACACGTCGGCGGCCGCGCCGAATGTGTGCCGGCTGTAGGGCACGTTGCCGATCGCGCGGTTGTAGGCGGGCGTGCGGTAGCCGCTCAGCACATGAAAAGAGCTAGCCGGATATCCGGCGGCGTTCACGCGCTCGAGCAGGAACTCGAGCTTCTGCAATAGGGCTTCGTTCAAGACCACGTATTGGGGATAAGCGCCGCCCTGTTTGCAGAGAAACTGCTTCAGTCGAAAGTGGGGTGAGACGAATGTGTTTTCATTGGCGCGCGTGACTTCGATGAATCCCCTCGGGGGGCGGTAGATCGCCAGCCCTCGCAACGCGCGCGACGGGTACTGGCCGATGCGATAGCCGTTCAAGTACTCGCCCTTGAGCTGACTGAATGGCACGAGCACAAATGCCTGAATCGTGATCGAGTCCCGGCCGTCGCTCGACACCGCCTGGAGCGGGTACAGGCCGGGGCTGCGGGGAGCGGTCCAGTCCCAGCGGTGGCCCAAGGCTTCCAGTGTGATCGTCTCGCCCGGGAGCGCGGTAAGTGTGCCCACCGCATCGCGGAAGACCACACTGCGCTCGGGCCGCGCGAGAGCCAAACTGAAGAAACCGATAGCGGTGAGGGTGAGATACCTCATCCCCTACACCGTACAGGGTTAGTGCCCGCCGGCACAAGGGATTAATTCCTCTTTGCTTCCCTGGTTGGACGAAGGGGGGCGTCGAGCGCAGCCGCGAGCGCGTCGTCCACATCGTTGATGTCCGGACGGAACTGAATGACTCCCTCGTCGTCCGCCCAGGCCGTCCAATACAGCAAATGCACCGACGTCGGCCGCGGCAGGTAGATCGTGCGTTCGGTACCTTCGTCGAGCGCAGCCTCAATCGCGTCGCGATTCCACCTGCTCTTTTTCATCAGGTAGACGGCCAAGTCGAGCGGCTTCTCGAGTCGGATGCAGCCGTGACTGAAGTCGCGCTGCGGTTGAGCAAACAGCCGTCGCGACGGAGTGTCGTGCAGGTAAATATCGTAGCGATTTGGGAACATGAATTTCATGCGACCGAGGGCGTTCAGTCGTCCGGGATCCTGGCGCACGCGATAGGGAAAGTTGTCGGCCGTCACCGTCGACCACTCGATGGTTCTCGGATCCACTGCCTGGGTGTCTCCCGCAGTCATCAGGCGCATGCCAAAACGCTCGAAGTAGGTCGAGTCCTTCAGCGCTTTGGGGATCACCTCCTGGAGCGCGATCGACGTCGGGACGTGCCAGTTTGGGTTGAGCACGATGTAGCGCACCGTGTCGCTGAACACCGGCGTGCGCCGATACTCTCCACCAACGACGACGCGCATGTGCAATACGCTCTCGTCGTCCTCGATCACGTCGAGCTCCTGGGCCGCAATGTTCACCATGATGCGCCGACGACCCAGGTCCTGCGGCAGCCAACGCCAGCGTTCCAGATTCAATCGCAGCTGCTCAACCTTCGCCTGTGCAGTGACGTTGAGCGTGGCGTAGGTCGCGGCGTCAACCGTGCCTGTAACTGCGAGTCCATGGCGGCGTTGGAAGCGTCGCACTCCTATCGACAGCGAATCGCCCTCTTTCCAGTCACCTTCGATCTGCAACCGCTCACGCAGCGCGTCGGAGGGAGCACCGGCAGCGAGTCTTGACCACCCGCCTCGCGCGGCAATTGCGCGCTCTCTGGCCAGCGCTTCGCGCAGTCGCTGATATCCTGCATCATTCGGGGCAAGCCGCTGCAGGGCGCGCGCGATCTTGCGCGACGCAAGCGCATCCTCCAGCACCATCGCGAGATCGGCGCCCCGACGATTCGCCTCCCACATCGGATGGAGGGTCTCCGGGTCGACCCGGCCGGACAAGAGGTGCGATCCGTACAGGAGAAACGCGTCGCTGAGCAGAATGTCCAGCTGGGCCAAACGGTCCGGCGCAGGAGCACGGCCCTTGGCTGCATCGGCCCGGACCGTGTCGAGCAACGCGCGAATGTGTGAAAGGCGATAGTCCTCGGGCTCGAGCCCGTCGAGATCGGCACGGCCGATGGCTTCCACGAAATCGTCGGCGAGGCGATTCGGCCCGTGCTCGCTGCTCCAAGCCGCGCGGAAAGCGCGCCGGCCGTAGAAGCCGAGCAGAGCACGATTCTCATAGAGCTGCAGGCTCGCTGCCCGCAGCTGCTGCTGCACGTGCACGGCGACGCTGTCTTCGCGCGAGCGCGGGGCACGGGAAGATGCTTCCTCTCCCTGTACCAGAACGGCCAGGAGCAAGGCCCAGACGGCGGCCATCAGGCGAGACTGCCGGCGGACCTCACGACACGGAGGAAGTTTTCTAGAATCCTCTTCCCATGCTCTGTCCCGATCGACTCGGGATGGAACTGGACGCCGTAGGTCGGATGATCACGGTGCTTCATTGCCATGATCTCCGATGCATCTCCCGTGCCTTGCTTGCCGGCGCTCATCGCGGTGACGATGAGATCGGGTGGAAGTGAAGTCGGCTCCACGACGAGCGAGTGGTAACGCATTGCGATGAATGGGCTGGGAATTCCATCGAACAGCTCGTCGTCGCTATGGACGATCGGGCACGTCTTCCCGTGCATCAGGCGCTGGGCTCGGACGATCTTGCCGCCAAACGCTTCCCCGATTGCCTGATGGCCCAGGCACACGCCGAGCATCGGGACATGCCCTGCGAGGGCGCGAACCAGGGGAACGAGGATGCCGGCTTGCCCGGGCGTCCTGGGCCCGGGTGACAGCACCGCGGCGGTAGGTTTGAGCGCCATGACATCGTCGACGCTCAGCGCGTCATTGCGGTAGACGACCGGCTGCTCGCCCAGCTCACCGAGGTATTGCACCAGATTGTAGGTGAACGAGTCGTAATTATCGAGCACGAACAGCATGCTCGATAATCTACTCCTCCTCGCTCATGTCCGGCGGGTCTTCCCCCAGTGCGGTCGCGAGCTCGATTTGGTGGTCCTGCTCGTTTTTCAAGATCTCTCTGATGTGCTCCGCCATCGCGAACTCGCCCAGCGCCTCGCACTGCCGGACGCGATTGCGGTATTCGCGGATCGTCTCGGTCTCATTCTCCAGGTCGAAGCGAATGAGCGCTTCTGGATCGGCGGCCATCTTGACGGGCTTGGGCACGACCACCGGTTTGCCGCCGAGGTAGTCGATCTGCTTCGCGATCACCAACGCATGATCCAGCTCCTGCTTTGCGTGTTTGGTGAGCTCTTTGGCGATCGCCATGTACTCGGCGCCTTTGATGACCTGGGAGTACACGACGTACGCGATGATTGCCTGATACTCGCGCGACAGGTCTTCGTTGAGCAGCGCAATCAAGCGATCCCGGCTGACCGCCGTTTCCGGCGGCGTGTGGGTCGGGATCGCCATCAGCCCGTCACCCGTCTTTTCTCGACGATGACGGCGCGGCTTTCGGTACCGAGCGTGTATGCGGCGCGGAACGTGCCCTCGACGCCGACCCGCGCGCCGCGCGCCGGTGCGCCCCCGCCTTCGGTCACGACCGGCAACGTGCCGGTTTTGTCGTTGACCTCATAGGCGCCAAAGCCGAGCGCACCGATCGAGCTTTGCACTTCCCCGGCGATGCGGACAGTCTGGCCGTCGTACTTCCCGGGGTCTGACAACAGCGTATTGATCGTCGTCGTTTTGTCGTTGCACGCCAGGAAGGCGAGGGCCATAACGACGAAGATGAGTGGCTTCGCGAGTGTCCTCATGATTCGGTCTTCTCCTTGTCCTGATATGAGACAACGCGGTCACCGCCCGATCGACGGGCGTTCGAGAGCGCCTCGGTCGCCGCGTTGAGCAACGCGCGCGACGTCGCGAGGTGCGCGCGTGCGTTCGCGACGCCCGCCGAGACGACGGGGCCGCGCAGTCGTTCCGTCCCGTGAAGTAGCTCGAGGTCGCGTACGGCGGTGCGGATCTTGTCGACGCGATTGAGAGTCGCCTGCGTTGAGGAATTGGGCAGCACGAGCACGAACTCGCGCTCCCCGTAGCGGGCGGCCATGTCGCTCTTGCGGAGATGCTCGCGGATGACGCGGCCGATTTCCCGCAACATCGCGTCGGATTGCCCGGCTTGCGCTTCGTCTGGCGCGAGCACCGACAACGTGAGCGGCGCGTTGGCGCGCGCGGCGCGATGCAATTCACGAGGGAGGGTCTCTTCGAGGTACCACCGATTCACGAGGCCCGTCGCCTCGTCGTACGTCGCGTCGGCCGCCGCCTGCTGGCTCGAGAGCGTGGCTGCGAGATGCTCCTGTTCCTGCCGCTGGCCGTCCTCGTCCGCCTGCTTTACCTGGTCGGTGATGTCATGAATGACGCATTGCACGAACGGTTTGCTGTCGGCGAGAAACAGGGTGCTCACCAGCTCGACGTGTTTGATCCCGCCATCGCTCATTTCGAGCGGGAGATCTTCGTAACGAACGTGCGGCTCCAGGATCACCTCGCGGAATTGGCCCTTCGTCGCCGCGGCGTTCTTGAACGCGGGAATGCTCCAGAGCGGACGGTCCACGATGTCTTGTGGATCGTATCCGAGGAGCTTGCACGCGGCGGGATTCACATCGACGACGATGCCGGTCTCCGCATCGAGCACCGCGATGCCATAGGGTGCGGTCTCGAACAGTCGGCGGTAGCGGATCTCCGACGCCTTCAGCGCCCGGTCGCGGCGTTGGCGCTCCGCTGCGGGTGCATCGAGATGCACGGCGGTGCGGCCCTGCAACTTGGCGGGCCCGGCGTTTTCAGTGACGAGATGGGATTTGGGTGAGTCGCGCATCGCCTCGGACTCCTCGCAAGGGACGGGATTGGCGCGTCCGTAAGGCTATAATGGGCTCGCGCCCCGCTGCATCACCCAAATGATGAATTGCCGGGCTAATTCCGAAGGACGAGTGTCTTAGGCCCTCCCCGATAGGTCGGCCGTGCAAAACGCGCATTTGGTGGCCTTGAGCGGGATCTTCGAGACGCAATAGGGACAGTCCTTCGTCGTCGCGGGCGCCTCAGCTTTCTTTGGTCCGAGCCGGGTGATCGACTTGACCATCAGATACACGACAAACCCGACGATCAGGAACGTCACGACCGTCGAGATAAACAGCCCGTAGTTCAGTGTCGCGGCACCGGCGACTTTCGCGTCCGCCAGCGTCGCATAGGGGCCTGCCGCCTTCGTCCCTTCGCGCAATAGGATGAAGGCATTGGAGAAGTCAACATTGCCCAGCAACAAGCCGATGGGTGGCATGATGATATCGTCGACCAGCGAGTTGACGACCTTCGTGAACGCCGCGCCGATAATCACGGCGACGGCGAGGTCGATGACGTTGCCGCGCATGATGAAATCGCGGAAACCTTTGAGCATGGAGGTGGTGTCCTGTTGGTGGTTTAAACTGCGGGATGCCAGCCGGCATCATAGAAAATAACCGGTTTCAGAATACCCCGAATCCCCAAGGAGGTACCTCATGCTGAAGCTCGCACCAGCACTAATCGCGGGGTTAGCTGCCATGGGTGGATGGGCCGTGGTGACAGTCAAAGATCTGCCGGAGTACCTCGTCGCTGGCCAACAGTACACGCTGGAGTTTCAGGTCCGCCAGCACGGCAAGCATCTGCTGACGGATTTGCGGCCGCGTCTGGAGATGCGAAGCTCCCAACGCGATTTCGGCACAGTTGCCGCCCTGCAAAGGGGAGCCACGGGGACGTACGCGGTCACTTTCACCCCCCCGACAGTCGATCGGCTCGAGTTGACGATCAACAGCGGCTTCGGCGATACGAGGCTTCGCCTGTACCCGATTGCCGTTCTGGCGTCTGGAGCGTCTCGTCCGGCGATGGCCTTGGCCGAGCGTGGACAAGCGCTCTTTGTCGCCAAGGGGTGCAACACCTGTCACACGAACAGCGATCTGCGCAACCGGCCTGAGAATCGCGAGTTGACGGTTGGGCCAGCCCTCGGCGGGCGGCAGCTGGCGACGCACCTCGTCATTCAGAAAATGCAACAGCCGGCGTCGCAGATCATGCCGGAGCTGGGATTGACGGACTCGGAAGTAGCCGCAATTGCGGCGTTTGTCAGCGGCGGCCAGGCGGCTGGGGGTGGACGTTAGGACTGACAGCTCTCCACGCGCCCTGACTCGAGGCCGCGGCGGAACCAGGTCACGCGCTGCGCCGAGGTCCCATGCGTAAATGTTTCGGGTGACACGGTGCCGGTGGTCGAGCGTTGGAGCCGATCGTCGCCCACAGCGGCGGCGGCTCCGATTCCTTCCTCGACATCGCCACCTTCCAGCACTCCCTCGCGCGACATGTAATTGCCCCAGACGCCCGCGAAGCAATCGGCCTGGAGCTCCCGGCGCACCGATCCTGTATTGCTCGATCCGAAGTTGTCGCCGAGCAATGTCTGCACGTGATGCCCCACCTCGTGGGCCAGCACATAGGCCTGCGCGAAGTCGCCAGGCGCGCCGAAGCGGCGGTGGAGCTCGTCGTAGAATCCGAGATCGATGTAGACCTTGTGATCGCCCGGACAGTAGAACGGCCCCGTGGCAGCCTGGGCGAATCCACACGCCGACTGTACGGCGTCGCGAAACAGTACGAGCTTCGCGTCCTGGTAATGCGCGCCGCGCTGCGCCAGCAGTTGTTTCCAGGTACTCTGGGTTGTATCGAAGACAAACGAAACAAAGTCGACTAGACGTTCCTCTTCCGGCGTACTCTCCACCGGCCCCGATTGTACCGCTTCGCCGCCGGACACCAGGCTAAGGAAGTCGCGCTTGAAGATCAGGCTCAGGAGCATCAGGATGACGACGCCACCGATACCGATGCGGCCCAGGCCACCAACGAAACGATGCCCGCGGCGGTCTTCCAGATTCGGACTGCGGTCTCCAGGGGTCCAGCGCATGCGGTCAATACACCTGCCAGGCTCGAGCGGTTCTACGCGCGGGGGTGGTAACTCCTATGGACGGTACGGAGGTAATCCCGATCGACATGGGTGTAGAGCTGTGTGGTGGCGAGATCGGCATGGCCGAGCATCTCCTGCACTGCGCGCAGGTCGGCGCCGCCCTCGAGCAGATGAGTGGCGAACGTGTGCCGGAGCGTGTGCGGGGTGACGCGCTTGGCGAGTCCCGCCAGCCGTGCGGTGGCCTTGATTACCCCCCACGCGCCGACCCGCGACAACGGTGTGCCGCGTGCATTGAGAAAAAGAAATCCCTTCCCTTTTCCCCGGTCCAGGGTCGGGCGGATTTCCCGAGCGTAGAGCGACACCGCGCCGAGCGCGCGGCGGCCCACTGGGATCAGGCGTTCCTTCGAGCCCTTGCCGAGCACCCGGACGACACCGTCCTCGAAGAGAATATCCTGCAACTTGAGCGAGACGAGCTCGGATACGCGCACGCCCGTCGCATAGGCGAATTCGAGCAATGCGCGATCCCGAATTGCCAGCGGCTCGTCGGTGTTAGGAGCGCCGAGCAGCTTGTCCATTTCAGCGACTGTCAGGATCGCAGGGAGTGTCCGCCACCGCTTGGGGGATTCGACGCGCTCGCTGGGATCACGCGCGGCGATGCCTTCGCCGACGAGAAACTTGAAGTAGGTGCGGATCGCGGAGATTTGGCGGCGAATCGTGGTGGCCGCGAGCCCCAGGTCCTTCAGGAAGTATACGAATTCGCGGAGCTGAGCGGACGAGAGCTGCTCAGGGGCCCTGACGCGGTGGCTGGTAGCGTAGTCCGCCAGACGAATGATATCGCGCAGATAACTGGCCACGGTGTTGCGACTGTTTCCGGCTTCGAGCGCGAGGTAATCCTGGAACCGCTCGAGGTGGAATGCCCGGCCTACGGAGCTGGAGGGGAAGGAGGAGGGCGACGCAGCCGCCGGCGCACGATCCATACGACAATAATTATGACAAGACTGACAGCCACAATGGCCAATGCGCTGTTTACGTGCCGGACCAGGCGGAGCACAGCGTCGAGATTGGTGCCGAGGCGGCTCACCAGGAACGTGAGCGCCCCATAGTAGACGCCGGAAGCGAGTGCCATAGGGATGAGCGCGCGGCCCGCTGGGACGCCGGCGATGCCGGCGAAGGGCATGACGACTGCACGCCAGATCGGGAGGAGTCGCGAGAAGAAGATGCCGTAGGCGCCGTGCCGATGGTACTGCTCCGCGATCTGTGCGACGGTATTCGGAGTGAAGATGTGTCTCCCGAGAAAGCCGCGGGTCACAACTGCGCCATGGCGGCGCGCCAGCGCGTACACCGCGGCGCCGGAGCCGACGTTCGCGCCCCAGGTGAGAAGAAACACCACCCAGCCGTTCATGACGCCACGACCGGCCAAAAACGCTCCCAGCGCCACCGCGACGTCCGCGGGCACGGGGGGAAAGAAATTCTCGACACCGGCCAACACGGTGATCAGCGCGTAGAGTGGCCCGGTGGGGAGGCCTTCGAGGAAGGCGATGAAATCCGTCAGACGGCGACGCTGGAGTCGGTCAGCGTGGCGACTGCCATCACCGCGATTCCTTCACCGCGGCCGATCCACCCCATCCCTTCATTTGTCTTGGCCTTCACGGAAACGTGGGCGGCGTCGGCGCGAAGCGCCTGCGCCAAACACGCCTCCATTGCAGCAAGATGCGGAGCGAGTTTGGGTTGTTCGAGGATCACCGTGACGTCGGCATGCACAAACCGAAAGCCCGCCTGCAGGACCTTGAGAAAGGCCTTGTTGAGCAGGTCGATGGAGCTGGCATTCTTCCATTGCGGATCGTCGTTCGGAAACATGCGGCCGATGTCGCCGAGGCCCGCGGCGCCGAGGATCGCGTCGGTGACCGCATGGGCCACGGCATCGGCGTCGGAATGACCGGCGAGGCCTTTGGCGTTCGGGATTTCGACGCCGCCCAGGATCAGCTTGCGGCCGTTGGCGAAGGGATGTGAGTCATACCCGATTCCAACACGCATTACGCCGCCCATCATGAACCCCATGGTGATCGATCCCGATACCAATTTAGTGCAAGCAGGCACTTCGCGACGCGAGACAGACCGTTCTAGATTGCCTTAGTGCCACCACTTTTGAGCCGACGCGAACTGCTGGGACTGCTGCTCTCGGCAGCGGCCACGCCCCTTTCGTCCGCCTGCGGACGTTCCAGACCGAGCCCACCCACGCCCGCTAAACCTGGCGACGCCCAAGCTCTCGCGCTCCTCGACGAGATCGCCGAGGATCTGCTTCGTCTTTCCCCGGAAACCGCGACCTCGCTCGGCATCGATACCGGCCCCCGGGCTGCGCTGAGGTCCCAGCTGTCCGATCGCTCGGCCGGCGGAGTGCAGCGTCTGGCGAATCGGGTCCGCGCCGGCCTGGATCGCATCACCGCTCTGCCCACTGCGGATCTCTCGCATCCCGTCCGCACGAGCGTCGCGGTGGTCCGGAGCGCGTACACGACCGCGCTCGAAGGCTTCGCACTTCCCTACGGTGACATCACTGTGGGGGGTTGGCGGAACACGCCCTACGTGGTGATCCAGAACGTCGGCGCGTATCTCGACGTCCCCCGGTTTCTCGACAGTGATCACCCGATGGAGAACGCCGCCGACGCTGAAGCCTATCTCGCCCGGCTCGAGTCGTACGCGCGGCAGCTCGCCGGAGAGCTCGGTCGCCTGCAAGCAGCGCGAGCGATTGGGCTCGTGCCCCCAGGCTTCTTGCTCGATAGGGCGCTCAGTCAACTCCAACTCTCCGTGCAAAACGCTCGCGCGGGCGGCTCGCTGGTAGAATCGATCGCGCGAAGGACCACGAACATCCCCGGGCAATGGTCCGAGCGGGCCCGAGGGATCGCAGTACAGCAGATCGCACCAGCACTGGAACGCCAGATCCGCGAGCTCGAAGCCGCGCGCGCAGTTGCGACGGACGACGCCGGAATCTGGGCTCGCCCTCAGGGAGAGAGCTTCTACCGCTGGGCGCTCAAGGCCTCCACTACGACGACGCTCTCGCCCGACGAGGTGCACCAGCTCGGTCGCACCGAGCTCGAATCTCTGCACAGCAGGATGGATTCGGGTCTGAAGCAGATCGGCTACTCGCAAGGCTCTGTGGGCGAGCGGATGCGAGCGCTGGCAGCGGATCCGCGCTACAAGTTTGCCGAAGGCGACACGGGCCGAACTGAGATCCTTGCCTTCATTAGCGAACGGCTAAGCTGGATTAAGCAGCAGATGCCGCGAGCGTTCCATCACGTTGTGAATCCGAATATGGAGGTAAGGCGACTTCCTCCGGAGGAAGAGCCCGGAGCCCCGGGCGCGTATGGCGGTGCCGGCTCGATCGACGGCAAGATCCCCGGAAGATTCTGGATCAATCTAAGGACGACCGATCTTCACAGCCGGTACAGTCTCGCCGACCTGACGTTCCACGAGGCGATCCCCGGTCACATCTGGCAGGGCGAGTATACCCGCCAGATGCCGCTGATCCGGCAGATGCTCAGCTTCAATGCCTACTCGGAGGGTTGGGCGTTGTACGCCGAGCAGCTCGCTGACGAGCTCGGCGCCTACGAGAACGATCCCGTGGGCAGACTTGGCTACCTCCAGTCCATCGCGTTCCGCGCCTGCCGCCTGGTGGTCGATACGGGCATTCACGCGAAACGATGGACGCGGGAGCAGGGAGTTCGCTTTTTCGTGGAGGTCAACGGATCCAACCCACGGGAAGTCGCGAGCGAGGTCGATCGCTACTGCTCCTGGCCAGGCCAGGCCTGCGGGTACAAGGTGGGGCACAGCGAGATCAATCGGCAGCGCGAGAAGGCGACCGCGGCGTTGGGATCGAGGTTCGACCTGAAAGCGTTCAACGATGCCGTGGTGCGCGGCGGGAACGTGCCGCTGGACGTGCTCGCGACGACCGTCGACGCCTACATTGCAGGCAGCGAGCGTTCAGGCGTCAAGGTTCGTTAGCGAACTTTGCCCGTCAGCTACAACTCCTGGTTAGGCCGCGCCCCCCACGATCCTTAAATGCCACGTGGTGGTCGTCCATTCGTGGCTGATCTATCGCGGGCGCCGCAGCTCCACCCAGTAGCTGACCCGTCCCTCAAGACCAGATAGAACGCCCGTGCCGGCCCCGAGCGTCACCGCACCGTTCATGACGCCGGCACCCGGTCGCAAGTAAAAAGACAGGCGTTGTCCTCGCGTGCTGTCGGCCGTCGAGAGATCACCGGTGATATTGAGGCGAAAGAGCCTGCCGGCGAATCGCGCCCGACCGGTTGATTCGCCCGCGCGTGACGACAACGTTGCCCGCACGGTGCCCGAGTCCGACACCGTGAGTTGCATCTTTAGTTCTCCGGACTCAGTGAGGACCTCGCCCGACCACGCGCCGACGAAACTCGAATCGAGGACCGTGGGCACAGGAACCGCGCCACTGCTCGGCGGCACCTGCTGAGCTGCCTTCATCAGTGTTGCGTACTGCGGGAGCACGTCGGCGATCGCCGCGTCAACAACGTCGCGCGCGAACGACACACCCTTGTTCGCGAGCACGAGGATGTTGTAGCCGAGGTTGGAGTAGTCGAAGTACTCGCCCGGCGGTCGCGACAGGACCCCATAGCGGCGGATGAGGTCGTCCATCGATGGAAACGGGCAGTTCGGTGCGCTGGTGGGGCAGTCGAGGTCGAACGTGGTGATACCAGCACGGTGAGTGGCGAGTCGACGCACCGTGGCCGAGTCGGTATTCCAGCGCGGACTCCAGAGTTTTGACGTGCGAAGGAATGCATTTGCGGGCTGGTCGAGGCCGAGCCGTCCTTGCTCTCGAAGCACCATCAGCGCGGTCGCCGTGATCACCTTGGTCACGGACGCGAGGTTGAACGGCGTGTTCACCGTGACCGGGATGTTCTTCTCTGGGTCCGCCGAGCCGAATCCTTCCTCCCAGAGAATCGAGTCGCCGCGCGCCACGGCGATGGCGAGACCTGGAGCTGAGTCTCGCGGCGTTTGGTTGGAATGGGAGCGTTGAGCGTCTACCCCGGGGCCAAGACGCCAAGTTGCAAAGTGGTTTCCAGTCTCAAGCGGCAGTTCCTAGCAACTACCTGCTGGAAACTTGGAGCCACTTGCAACTTGGCGTCTTGGCGTCTTCCCTGACCGCTTGCCACTAGTCGCTTGCTACTTGAACGTGCCGACCAGCGCCTCCAACTGCTCAAACTGCTCAGTCATCCCGCCGCTGGTGCTCCCCGACGCGATCGCCGCGTCCAACGCTTCCTTCGAGGGATAGAGCTCGGTGAGGACAACGAGCGTCTTGCCGCCTTGCTCCTCGAACGTCACCGTCGTGACCGGCCCATCTTCCCCGCCCTCCTCGTTCGTCCACACGAGCCGCGAAGGCGGCGTCACTTCCGTGTACCGGCCGTAAAAAGCCATCGGCTCCGAGGCTCCGTGCTTGAACACGAGCTTGTACTTGCCCCCG
>DATFEG010000078.1:0-34332 GCA_035251445.1 Gemmatimonadales bacterium
AAAAAGCCCTGCTGCAACAGTCGCAGCAGGGCTCGTCTTCCAATCCGGTCGTCTAGGAACGCGCGCGCAACGATGAGCGAATGTTGCGTTCGAGCACTCTCTGATTCGCTGCCCTGGTTGGATCGAGCACCGCTCCGGATCCATCCGTAAACCAGCTCCTCACGATGACGTCGAGGATCAGTTGCGCAGTGCTGGCGTCCACCGTAAGGGGGGCATCAAGACTGATGTTGGTCACCGCATTCAGGCGCGGTGTAAGCGTGAACGGATGGTCGGTTCCATTCGCGTCGGTGAACACGCCGGCCACCTCGACGCTCTGCAGGTTCGCTTGCAGCCTCGTATACGTCCCGGCAGGAACTAGTGCATCGACGATGGCTTTGGTTGCTCCGTCGAGCGGCAGGTTGACCAGTACCTGCCCTGTCTGCAAGGGCACGCAGCCGGCAGCACTGGGCGAATCGTTGTCGACATCGAGCGTGTCGCCGGCTTCATCATCGTCGTCCGCTTCACCGTCGTCGTCGTCGACATCGGTTGTGTCGCTTGACTCTCCATCACCATCGTCGTCGTCGAGCGTATCGCCTGGCGCATCATCGTCGAGGTGGAGCACGTCACTGAGGTGGGCGGTGGCGCTGCCCGCGGAGCCGCCAGTGCAGGGTTGATTATTTGCCAGCTGAATGCGTGACAGGACCATCTGGGCCGAGGAGATACTCACCGATCCGTTTTGGTCACTGACGATCAGATTCCTCGCGCTGCCACTGCCAGCCGGCGCGCCCGCGATCGCCGCAGACAGATTGACCGGGGCCATCGCGTTGGGTTCGGTCGCGCCGCAGGCGACGATTAAGAGTGTTGCGGGAGTGGCGAGGAGTATGCGATGTGTGATGTTCATGCAACCTCCAAAAAGTTTCGAGCGGATCTCTACACTCGAAACTATTTCCATGGACCGCGCTTGCGATAGATGTCACTTCAGTGCAACACTTCGTCGCGCGAGCCAAATGCGTGTGACTTGCATCACTCGGTGTAGTGTGACCTTGGTTTGATTGTGTCCCCAGGCCGTCGCGTTGACGATGCGGGTAGGCGACCGTACGTTCATCGGCCCCGCTCGACTGGAGAAGAGCATCGTGAGCCAGCAGCACCTCAAGCGAGCCGCTCTCGCATCTTTGGTAATCGTAGCCTCGCCACTAGCCGCGCAGAACAGCGCGCCGTCTCCCGATCGCCGAGTCGGGTTGCGCGCCGGCTGGTGGGATGCCGCCAGTGCGGCTTGGAACCTCCGCCTCGTCTCGACGAGTCGACCGCCGACGCCGTTCATCCCCGCGGAGCCGGGCAATTTCAACTATATGAACTCGGACCTCGCGTTTAAGGGGAATTACGTCTTCCAGGGCAACTTCCAGGGCTTTGCCGTTTGGGACGTGACGGACGCCGCTCAGCCCCGGATGGTGCACGCGATGGTCTGCCCCGAGCAACAGAACGACGTCTCGGTGTATCGGAACCTGCTGTTCCTGTCGGGGGAGTCCGGGAATGGGCGCGTTGACTGCGGCACGCAGGGGGTGGCCGAGCCCGTGAGCCCGCAGCGCCTGCGCGGTGTGCGCGTCGTTGACATATCGAATCTCACGCAGCCGCGCGTCGTCGCGAATGTGCAGACCTGCCGCGGATCGCACACGCATACGCTCGTGACCGATCCCAAGGACACGACGGTCGTCTACATCTATGTCTCCGGTCAGGCGCCGGTGCGTCCAGCTGAAGAGCTGGCCGGATGTTCCAGTGCCCTACCCCACCAGGACACCGCCTCGGCGAAGTTTCGGATCGACATCATTCGCGTGCCACTTGCTCATCCGGAGCAGGCCGCGATCGTGAGCCGGCCGCGAATCTTCGAGGCGCTGGCCGATCCGCGCGTTCATGGCCCTGCGACCGCCGATTCCGCTGCGGCAGCGCGCGAGGCCGACTCCGCGCGGGCAGCGGGGGCGTTCGTCATCACGTTTCAAGGACTCCCCATGATCGTTCCCCCGGAATTCGCGAACCAGATCCTGGACAGCATCGTGAGGAGCCACGGCCGGACGGGCGCGCCGGCAGCGGCCGATAGCGCCGAGCTGCGCGCCGGCATTCAGGGATACATCGACAACATGTTTCTGTCGCCGATCGGCCCGGGCGGCGTGCGCCTCGGCCCCGATCAGTGCCACGATATCACCGTGTATCCGGCAGTCGGACTGGCCGGCGGCGCGTGCGCCGGGTACGGGTTGCTGCTCGACATCAGAGATCCCGTTCGCCCGGTGCGCCTCGCGGCCGCTGCCGACTCGAATTTCGCCTACTGGCACTCCGCGACGTTCAACAACGATGCGAGCACGGTGCTCTTCACCGATGAGTGGGGTGGTGGCGTAGCGGCGCGTTGCCGATCGACTGACAGGCCCGAATGGGGCGCCAACGCGATCTTCACCGTGGAAAACAAACGCGCGCTGACATTCCGGACCTACTTCAAGCTGCCGGCGCCGCAAACGTCCACCGAGAACTGCGTCGCGCACAACGGCAACCTCATTCCCGTCCCCGGCCGTGACATCATGGTGCAAGGGTGGTATCAAGGCGGGATCTCGGTGCTGGACTTCACCGATCCTGCGCGTCCAACCGAGATTGCGTATTTCGATCGTGGTCCCATGGACTCGACAAAGCTCCAGATGTCAGGCAGCTGGTCCGCGTACTGGTACAACGGCTACATCTACAGCTCCGAGATCGCGCGTGGACTCGACGTCCTCGAGCTTCAGCCCAATGCGCTGCTGACGCAAAACGAAATCGACGCGGCGAAGCTGGTGAAGGTGGCCTATCAGAACGTGCAGGAGCAGCAGCGGTTGACCTGGCCGGCGAGCTTTGTCGTCGCCCGCGCGTACCTCGATCAGCTCGAGCGCTCGCGCGGTCTGGCTGCCGATCGCATCACCGCCGTTCGTTCGGCGCTCGGGAACGCGGAAGGACTGCCGGTACAGCGGCGCCGGACCACCTTGAACGCGCTGGCCACTCAGCTCGACCGTGATGCGGCCAGCGCGACTGATGGGGCCAAGGTGCGGAGTCTCGCGGCCGTCGTAAGAGGGTTGGCCAGGTAGGAGGGAAGACCATGAGAATCGTCTGCACCGTGTGCGTGATTGCAGCCTCATTGCTCAGCGCATGCGGTCGAGGAGGAGGGGGAGGCGGCTCTCGAGTGAGTGCGATCATCAACAGTCCCGCCGAGGGAGACACTGTGCGCGGGTCGGCAGTGCATGTGACCCTCGCGGTGACCGGGATCGAGCTGGCACCCGCTGCCGACGAGCGCCCCGGGACCGCCCACCACCATCTGTTTCTCGACGTCGATATCGGGCCGAGCGACCAGAAGATTCCATCAGGCGTTCCCGGCATCATTCATCTGGGACGGGCGCAAACGGAGCATCACTGGGACAGCGTCGCGGCGGGTCCGCACCGGATCATCGCGGTGCTGGCGGACTGGCAGCACGTTCCCCTGGCCTCGGCCGCCACGGACACGGTGCGTTTCGTGGTCCAACCGCAGTAGGGGTTAACTACTCCTTCGAGCCGCCGCCTCCTGTGCGCGGTCTCCGATGATCAGGCCGGTCCCTGCTACCTGGGCTGCCACCGCGCGACGCAGCTCGCGGATCTCCTCAGCGGTGCGCCCCGCCGCTCGCAGGCGACGATTCATTTCGACCGTTTTGACGGCGCCCTTTAGCGTGCCGAGCGCAAGCGTCGCGCACTGCGGGCGCGATTCTGCTATCTCACGGCCGAGAAGATCCAGCATCTCCTCGTAGGAGAACGCGAGCACCTCTTCGAACGTCGGCTTGAGCTGGTTCATGCGCTCGGCCAGGATCGACGCGGCCGCCTGGCTCAGTGTGCACCCAACACCTTCGAAACTCACCGAGTCCACACGATCCTCACCCGATGTGCCTTTGAGATACATCGTGATGATGTCGCCACAGCCCGGGTTGCCGCCCGGAATCTGCGCGTCCGCGTCCGGGAGCTTCCTGCGGTGCCGTGGCCGTTGATAGTGATCGACCAGCCAGGCGACGCGTGTCTCCCGATCCACTAGGGCTTCTCCACCGGGGCGCGCACGAGATTCCCCCACTCGGTCCACGAGCCGTCGTAGTTCCGAACGTTGGTGTAGCCAAGGAGATAGGTGAGCGCGAACCACGTGTGCGACGAACGCTCGCCGATCCGGCAGTACACGATCACGTCGCCGTCCGGCTCGAGGCCGTTCTCCTCCTGATAGATCGTCCGCAGCTCGCTCGCGGGTCTGAAGGTGTGAGTCTCGGGATTCACCGCCCTGCCCCACGGAATGCTTCGGGCGCCCGGGATATGACCGCCCCGGAGCGCGCCCTCATTGGGATACTCGGGCATGTGCAGCCGCTCACCGCGATATTCCTCGGGGCTGCGGACGTCTACCAACCGGTTGCCGCGCCTGACGTGCTCCAATGCCTGGTCGCGGAACGCGCGGTACCGACTGTCGTCGCGCTCGGAGACGATGATGTTTCCCTCGGCGTACCGCGTCACCGCCGTCACGAGCTCGCGACCCTCTTGCGCCCAGCGCAGCCGCCCGCCGTCCATCACACGCAAGTTTTTCACGCCGAAGAGGCGGAACACCCAGAACGCATAGGTCGCCCACCAATTGTTCTTGTCGCCGTAGAAGACAATGGTGGTGTCGCTACTGATCCCCTTCGAGCGCAACAGCCGCTCGAATCTTTGGCCGTCGATGTAATCGCGAATCAATGGATCGTTGAGATCGGTAATCCAGTCGATCTTGACGGCTCCGGGAATGTGACCTGTTTCGTAGAGCAAGACATCCTCGTTCGATTCGATGAGCCGCACCTTGGCATCGCCAAGGTGATCGGTCACCCATTGAGTCGAAACGAGAACGTCGGGGTGTGCGTACCCCCGCTCCGCGATATCGGCGACGGGCGATACAATCTCAGGCATAGATCCTCCTTGAACGTTCTTTTGCAGTCCCCAAGCCCCAGGCCCCAGCCCCCAGGCCCAGAAGTAAAAAGCGACCGGCCACCCCCGGGTTCCCCCTGGGCGCAGCCGGTCGCGCGATTCGTGAAGCGGTTACGCTATGACCAAACCCACGCCCACCACCACCCCGGTGAGGGCCATGCTACACGCGCAGACCTTCGTCATGATCACCATGCTCATCGCAATAACGATGTAACGGCGCCCGATGTCAAGGAATACATACTTGGGACACTAGAGCGCGTCTTCTTCACGGACTCACTTGAATTCACCATGTCGATCCTGCACGTCGCCATCACCGGGCGCGATAAGCGCCACCTCGCAGCCCTCGGGCCCAAGCTCCGCATTGTCGTCGTTGGATACCGCGTGGAGAAGCGAGGGATCGTCGTGGATGCCTATGTCCACTCGAACAGGGTCGAGTGGCTGAAGCGGCAGGGGTACGGTGTCACAAAGTTCGAGGCCATAGACGCCCATGACCGGACGCGGCAGAAGGAAGGAAGGGCCGCCGTTGCCCGGCGACTCAAGAAGGGACACTACGGCGACGTCATCTGGGGCGGCGGCTATCTCACCGCCGATGAAGTCGAACAAGCGCTGGTGATCGGGGAAAAGAATCACGGCGCGTACTTCGAGCGCATCCCGCTGCCGAATCTGACGTGGGAGGAACGGCGCGTGCATGCGTGCCGCATCGGCCGGGGCGACGGCCGCAACCGCCCGGCAGTCTGTTTCATCGGCGGCGTGCACGGACGCGAGTGGGGAGGGCCGGACATTCTGATCTATTTCGCGATGCGCTTGCTGCGCGCGTACCGCGACAAGCAGGGCTTCGGGCGCGGCAAGAGACGTATCTCGGCGGCCAAGGTGCGCCGAGTCGTGGAAACGTTGGACATCGTGCTGCTGCCGCAGGTCAACCCGGATGGCCGGCGCTTCAGCATGAACCGCCATGCGTTTTGGCGGAAGAACCGGCGGCCCGCGCCACGCGGCCAGACCTTTCGGTCCATCGGCGTGGACCTGAATCGGAACTTTCCGTTCCTGTGGCGCTTCGACCGCCACTTCGCTCCAAAGACCGTGGAGAGCACCTACAAGCCTGGCGACTATGAGACGTACGTCGGTCCGGCCCCCGCCTCCGAGCCCGAAACTCGTAACGTCATCTGGTTGCTCGACCGCTTTCCCAAGATCGGGTACTTCGTGGACCTCCACAGCTACGGCGAGACCATTTTGCACAGCTGGGGGAGCGATGACGGCCAGTCGAAAGACCCGACGATGAGCTTTCGGAACAAGGCATACGACGGGAAGCGGGGCCTCATCCTCGACGACGTTTATCGCGAGTACATCCCCGAGGCAGATAGGCGGGAGGCGGTGGACATGGGCCGCCACATGGCGGCAGCCATCCGGCTGGCGCGGGGACGCAAGTATCAGGTGAAGCAGTCAGTCGGCCTCTACCCGACCGCCGGATCTTCGGACGATTACGCCTACAGCCGCCACTGGAGCGATCCAAAGAAGGGAAAGATCATTGCCTTCACGATCGAGTGGGGCCGCAGCCATGCTTCAACGCCGTTTCATCCGCCGTATCCCGAGATGCGCAAGGTCATGCGAGAGGTGAGCGCGGGACTGCTCGCGCTATGCGTGCGGGCGCTAAGTAAGTACAATCACCGGTCGAAGCAGAAGTAACAGCTAGCGAACACAGCAAAGCGCCCGGTGTCGATCCGACCCGGGCGCCTTCCATATATCTGCTGCTTACTTCTTTTTTTTCTTTTTCTTCTTCTTCTTCATAACCATCTGGACTCCTTGCCAGAGGAAGGGTGGAGGTTAACGATCGGACACGGCCACTGCTACAGCACCACCTGGCCAACGGCCCGCGAAGAACTCTTGTAACGGACCATTGACGGCATCTGCTTTCTCGAACACGGCGAGATGACCGAGTCCTGGGAGAGTCAACAGCCGGGCGCCAGGGATAGCCGCGGCCCATGCTTTTCCTCCCTCCGGGTTTGCGAAGTAGTCACGCTCGGCTCTCACCACGAGTGTCGGGCTCTTGATCGTGCGTGCCGCGCTCGTGAGATCCCACGACCCGGCCGTGCTGGAGAGATAGCCAAGCCATAACAGGGAGGCGTCAACGGTCTCATTTGGCACGGAACACCACGTCGGATTGAGCCGCGCCGCCGCCGCGCGGTCGCCGACAAACCACCCACCGCTCGCCTTCCAGAATTGCCGGCAGATGGCTTCCCGGCTGCCGCCACTTTCGCGCAGCCGGATCAGCTCGCGGTTAGCGGTCGAATCGATCCGTGTATTGCGTTCGGGGGGGGTGTATGAGGTGTGTGCGTCCGCCGTTGGAGCGACGGGATTGATCAGCGCCAAGCGCCCCACGCGGTTCGGGTGCGAGGCCGCATAGGCCGCAGCCACAAGACCGTTCACCGACAGACCGACGAGGCCCATCCGCTCCATGCCGAAAAATTTCCGCAGTGTCTCGAGATCGCCGACGATCGAGTCCAGGACGATGCGCGACGAACTCGCTGTATCGGAACGCCCGCGCCCGAGGAGGTCGTAGAAGATCACCGTATGACCTTGCGCGAGCGGTGCGAGGGCAGAGGACCAGAATACGGCGCCTGGAACCACGATCGTATCCCCGGTGGTGCCCGCCACTTCGTAATACAACCGACTCCCGGACGCGAGAGGTACCCAGCCCTTCCCTGGCGTGGGTTTCTGTTGCGCGTCGCCCTGTTGCGCGTCGCCACAGGATAGCAGCAGCGCGACCACTGCCAGCAGCGAGACAGTTGCTCTGCAAGTCGAGAGTCGATGCATGAAAAGTCCTCGCGTTCGGATCAGGTTGCGGGGCACGCGTCTTGGTATCGTATGGGTCGCCGGCAGCTTGTCGTTATTGGGCTTTGGTAGCACCCGAGTCATAGGGCCGGAACCCGCGATGGAGACGGATTGCGCCCCCCTTTTAACGGAGCCACTTTGCGCGATACCATGAACATGCTCCTCGCGCTCATGCTCGTCCAGAACTCCACCGCCACGCGCGGAGGGGACTGGGTTCAGCTGTTCAACGGACGGAACCTCGACGGCTGGGACCTGAAGGTCACCGGCCACGGCCTCAACGACAACTTCGGCAAGACATTCCGCGTCGAGGACGGCCTGCTCAAGGTGCGCTACGACCAGTACGCGTCCTTCGACAATCGCTTCGGCCACATCTTCTACCGGGAGCCGTTCAGCTATTACATCATCGCGGTCGAATACCGCTTTGTCGGCGAGCAGGTTCGTGGCGGTCCCGACTGGGCACTTCGTAACAGCGGCATCATGCTGCACGCCCAATCAGCTCGCAGCATGGCAAAGGATCAGGATTTCCCGATCTCCATCGAGGTGCAGCTGCTCGGCGGCAGTGGCACGGGAGAGCGGTCGACGGCCAATCTGTGTACGCCGGGTACGCACGTCGTCATGGACGGCAAGTTGTTCACCCCGCATTGCGTGAACTCACGGTCGCAAACCTATCACGGCGACCAGTGGGTCAGGGCAGAAGTACAAGTGTTGGGCGACTCGCTGATCCGTCACATTGTAAACGGCGACACGGTGCTCGCGTATTCGAAGCCGCAAATCGGCGGCGAAGTCGTCAGTCGTTTCGATCCGGCCGTAAAGCAGGATGGCAAACTGTTGACCGCCGGTTACATCGCGCTGCAAAGCGAGAGTCATCCGATCGATTTCCGCAAAGTGGAAATTCTCAACCTCGCCGGGTGCCTGGATCCGAAGGCGTCGAACTACAAGTCCTATTACGTCAAATCCGAGCCGTCGACGTGCCGCTGACGAAAGAGCGCGTGACACGCCTGCTGCTCACCTGCATGGTGGTGGGCGCTGCGCCGCTGGTGGGGCAGCAGCTGGGAAAGCGGGCGATCGTTTACACGACGGCGGACAGCACGAATCTGAGGCTCTCGCCCACCGATACGCTGGTATTTCAGACGGCGGCGGCGACCGCGGAATCCGAGGTGTACGTGTTCGTCGATCCGCGGCGCACATTCCAAACGATGATCGGTATCGGCGGCGCACTGACCGATGCGTCGGCCGAGACATTCGCCAAGCTTCCCGCGGAACGGCAACGGCAGCTGCTCGAGGCGTACTACAGCACCGAGCGCGGGATCGGGTACACGCTCGCCCGCACGAACATCAACAGCTGTGATTTCTCGAGCGCGAGCTACACGTACGTGACCGAAGGCGACCGAGACCTCCGCACTTTCAACATCGCTCCCGACCTCCGGTACAAGATCCCGCTGATCAAGCGCGCCATGGCGGCCAGCGGCAATCAGCTCAAACTGTTCGCCAGTCCGTGGAGTCCCCCGGCATACATGAAGGACAACAACGACATGCTGCACGGCGGGAAGCTGCGAGCAGACTCCCGGCAGGCGTGGGCGCTCTATTACGCGAAGTTCGTCCAGAGCTACCGCCAGGCGGGCGTGCCGGTCTGGGGCATCACGATCCAGAACGAGCCCATGGCCACGCAGCGCTGGGAGTCCTGTATCTATCAGCCCGAAGAGGAGCGCGATTTCCTGCGGGACCATCTCGGTCCGACCATGGCGCAGCAAGGACTGCGCGACGTCAAGATCATCGTGTGGGACCACAATCGGGATCTGATCGTGCAGCGTGCGCTCGCGATCTTCAGCGATTCAGCCGCGGCGCGGTACGCGTGGGGCATTGGATTCCACTGGTACGAAGACTGGTCGGGCGGCGTGCAGATGTACGACAACGTCGCACTGGTGAATCGGATGTATCCGGATAAGCACATCATCTTCACCGAAGGCACGCCGGCGAATTTTGACTCGACCGCGTATGGCCGCTGGAGCTTGGGCGAGGCGTACGGACGCTCGATGATTCACGACTTCAATTCGGGCGCTGCAGGCTGGACTGACTGGAACATTCTGCTCGACGAGCGGGGCGGCCCGAATCACGTCGCGAATTTCTGTTTCGCGCCGATCCACGGCGATACGCGCACCGGCGAGTTGATTTACACGAATTCGTACTATTACATCGGGCACTTTTCGAAGTTCATCCGCCCGGGCGCCAAGCGCATCGTTGTCGCGCCAAGCCGCAGCATGCTGCTCGCGACGGGATTTGTGAACCCTGATGGCAGCGTCGCGGTCGTGGTGATGAATCCGACCGACCGCAGGGGGCAGTATCACGTCCGCGTCGGTGCCGCCGCCGTGACGGTGCAGACACGACCGCACTCCATTCAAACAGTGGTGTTCTAGGGTCCATCACCGCCGCGCGATAACACGGAGGACGTATGTCAGACGTTGACCGTCGTACGTTCTTGGGCGTGACCACGACCGCTGCCGCCGCGATGTTCATCAAGCCGGCGTTGGTGCGCGGCACAAACGCGAATTCCGCGATCCGCGTTGGCCTGCTCGGCTGTGGTGGACGCGGAACGGAGAACGCAGCGAATCTGGTGGACACCGGCGGCGCGCGTGTCGTTGCGCTGGCCGACCTGTTTCAAGACCAGCTCGACGCGGCACGCGCACACTTCGATCAGCTGCAGCAGGCGAAAGGGTATGCGGCCCTCGATGCGAAGCAGCTCTTTGTCGGACCGCGGGCCTACGAGCAGATCGCTGCCTCGAAGGAAGTGGACGCCATGGTCATCGCGACGCCACCCTACTTCCATCCGCAGCACCTCGAGACCGTGGTCGCCGGTAGCAAGCATGTGTACCTGGAGAAGCCGGTAGCCGTCGATGTCCCCGGCGCGAAGCGCGTCATCGAGATCGGCAAGCGCGCCCAGGGCAAGCTCAGCCTCGATGTCGGGTTTCAGATCCGCGACTGCCCCCCCTTTGTCGAGCTTGTCCGCCGCATCCACGCCGGCGCGTTGGGGGATATCATCTGCGGTGAAGTCTACTATTTGACCGGCTACATCGACCGCCCACCCTGGCCCAATGCGTCACCCGCGGAGCGGCGGCTGCGGAATTGGGTACACGACCGCGTGCTGTCCGGCGACATCATCGTCGAGCAGAACATCCACGTGATCGACATCTGCAACTGGGTGCTCCAGGCGCATCCCTTGAAAGTCACCGCGACCGGTGGACGGCAGGGGCGTCCCGCCGCTGACGGCGATTGCTATGGCAATTACAACGCCGTCTTCCACTATCCCAACAAGGTGGACGTGACGTTCAGCTCGACCCAATTCGCCAAGGGATGGTGGGACGTGAGCGAGCGTTTCTTCGGCACGAAGGGCACAGCGATCTCACCCTACACCGGCCCGCTCGGCATTTGGGGCGATGAGCCATGGCAGGCCCCGCTCGTGGTGGAGCAACCGGGACAGCAAGCCGCCTTCTCTGCGACCGGCAACTTCACATCCAATCTGCAGGACGCCGACGCCGAAAAGAAAAAGGCGTTCATCGAGAGCATCAACAGCGGCAAGTTTCACAACCAGGCCGACAAGGGTGCCGAGTCGGCGCTCTCCTGTATGATGGCGCGCACGGCCGCCTACACCGGGCGGGACGTCACGTGGGACGAGCTGCTGAAGTCGACGGAGGTCTGGGACGCCAAGCTCGATCTGGCCAAGCTGAGCTAGGAGCTCGCATGCACGTCACGCGCCGTGACTTTGTGAAATCATCCTTGGCGATCGCCGGCGTTTCCAGACTTTCTCTTGGCGTAACTCCTCCGGCAATCAAGAAGGGGCTCGTCTTCGACATGGTATCCGACAAACTGAGTTATGCGGACCGCTTCAAGCTGGTCCGCGACTCGGGGTTTGAGGTCGTGCAAGCGCTGACGGAGCCCGATCAGCAAAAAGCCGAAGAGATAAAGCGAGCCGCCGACGCCGTGAACATCCGCATCGACTCCGTGATGAACGTGGATCACTGGCAATATCCGCTCTCCTCCAGCGATCCCGCCGTCGTCGAGAAGAGCCTCAACGGCATGCGCACGTCGTTACGCAACGCCAGGATCTGGGGCTCCGACGTAGTCCTGCTCGTCCCGGCGGTGGTAAACGCGCAGACCTCGTATCGCGCTGCATGGACGCGCTCGCAAACGCAAATTCGCAAACTCATTCCACTCGCGGAGGACCTCAAAGTCGTCATCGGAATCGAGGAAGTCTGGAACAAGTTCCTGCTCAGCCCGCTCGAGATGGCCCAATACATCGACGAGTTCCGCAGCCCCTGGGTCCAAGCGTGGTTCGATGTCGGCAACGTTGTGCTGTACGGTTATCCGCAGGATTGGATCCGCTCGCTGGGCAAGCGAACCGTCAAGGTCCACCTCAAGGATTTCAAGCGCAAAGAGGGCGGCTACGCCTGGGTGAACCTCGGCGACGGCGACGTCGATTGGCCGGCCGTGCGAGCGGCGTTCACTGACGTCGGTTACTCCGGCAGCGTCATCGCCGAGCTTGAGGGCGGCGACGGGGCGTACCTGCGCGACGTCAGCGCCAGGATCGACCGCTTGCTGGGCTAACCCTCAACCTCTGTCCGCGGCCCGCTCAACGGGCAGTCTAATCCTGCTGCGGCGTTTTTAGGGTACGGTGTGCGTCCGATTGGGAGTGGTGTTGGCGATTCCTGTTGTAAGCTCAGCGCATGTCCACATTCGAAGATCTCGACGCGTTCAAGGCGTGTCACCAGCTGACACTCGCGGTGGCCCGAATGCGGCCACGACTCGAAGAGCGCGATAGTGAGCTCGCCGCTCGCCTGTGGTCCGCGGGCATCGTGGCATCGAGCCGCATTGCGCGCGGATCAGGCTATCGCAACAAGAAGCTGTTCCGGCCATGCGTCGATCGAACCGCCGCGGCGCTCGCCGAGTTTGGGGCGTATCTGGAGTTGGCACGCGAGCTGGAGATGCTCTCGGACGAAGACCACCGCGAGCTCGAGAGCCTGGGCGGGCGCGCGCTGTTTTACGTCATGAAACTCGCCATGTCACTAGAGACGCCGAGTGGTCCGGAAGGGGGCGACGCCTAGCGGTCACTCCCGGTTTCGGATTCCCGCCACCAGCGCTGCCCGATCGAGCACCCGCCCGGACTGCAGCACTGCCCAGATGCGGCGCGAGTTGCGGATGTCTGCAACCGGATCGGCGTCGAGAATGACCAGATCGGCCCACTTCCCGACCGCGATCGTGCCGAGGTCCTGCTCGACGCCGATGATCCGCGCGGCGTCTCCTGTGGCGGCGCGGATCGCTTCCAACGGCGACAGTCCCGCCGCGACGAGCTCCTCCAGCTCCATATGGACGCCCGTCGGGATTTGCCAGATGTCGGTACCGGTGCCGACGACGACACCGGCGCGCACGAGCTTGGCAGTTCCGGAGCGTGCCGACCGCGCGAAGTCCGCGAACATGCGGCGGCGGGTCGGGTTGAGCCGGAGCATCCAGTTGAAGCTGCTCCGCTCCGGGAGAAATGGCGCGAGCTCGCGATCGGCAGCGAGTAAATCGGGACGCTCGTTCAACTGCACGGCAAAGGACGAGTAGACGATCGTCGGAACGACGCCGATGCCGGCCGCCCGGTAGAGCTGCACGAAATCGTCGTAGATGAGGCCATCGCTGCGGTCGCAGAACCCGGCGTGCTCTTTAGCGTCGATACCGGCAGCAGCCAGGGGAAGCAAATGCGCGCAGTGACCGGTGGCGCGCATGCCACGCCGGTGTGCCTCGGTGATCAAGCGCGCATTGATGTCCCAGCGCCGGAACGTGCGCGTTTTGATGTGCTGCGAGCCGAAGATCCGAGCCATCTCGACCGCCCGCGCCGCATGATCGGGATCCGCCTCCGGCTCGACGCCTTGCTGGTCCTCCGCGTCATACGCCCAGTCCGTGTAGAACTGGAACCCGCCGAAGGCCACCCGCGGTCCGTTCAGTTTGCCTGCGGCGATCGCATCCGCGTACGCGACAAGCGGCGCGATGTGTGATCCCTGATCGCGGATCGTCGTGATCCCGAAATACGCGAAGCCGGCGAGTAAGGACGGCCGATACTCATGCGCGTGCAGATCCATCATGCCGGGGATAATGAAGCGCCCGCCGGCGTCGAGCGTGTCGGCTGTGCCCGCGGTGACCGCCCCCCCCCCGGCAGGTGCGATGCTCGCGATCCTGCCGTGCTCCACGAGCAAGTCTTGCGGCACCCCCGCTGGCCGGCCGGTTCCATCGATGACCCGGGCGTTCCGAATCAGCAGCGGCGCGGGCACGGGCGGAGTAAAGGATACCGGCCAGCCGAGGCGTTGCTCCTTTCCGTTCGGAGCACGAAGCCGCAAGCCGCCTTCCGAGATGTAGAGGACCGTGCCGTCTTTGGCGACCGAGGCATACATCGCCGGCTCGGCGCCCAGCGACTCGGCCTCGCCGATAATGCCGGTGGAGTCAAAGCGCGCACGCCACAAGCGGGCGTGCCGGATGTAGATGATCGACTTGCCGACCCATTTGAATGAAAGCGGAGAGTCAGGCATCCGGGCGACGTTTGCCCGCTCACCAGCAAAACGGACGATGGTCCCTTTCGTGGGACTTCCCGGGCTCCAGCCTCCCGTGATGATCAACAAGCCGTCCGACGCCGGTGTCCATGCGAAGTCGGCGCCGCTCTCCGTCGCGATGGCTCGGCCCTGCCCTCCATCGGTCATCGTTGAGCGCGGGTCGATCACACGAATCAGCGTCGTGTCTTCGTTCGGTTGGTGAAGGAAGGCCAGGAGCCGTCCATTGGGTGCGAACACCGGAGCACTTTCGCGACCCGGCAATGCCGTCAGCTGGCGACTATTGCCGGTCCCGACGTCGGTCGCGAAGAGATTCTCCTCGCCAAACCGTCCAGCCCACCACACGACGGAACCGTCTGGTGCCCAGGTGAGGTGACGCGCGCTCAGCGGCAGGTCGGCGACGGCACGGGCACTTCCGCCGACCGGCATGACCCAGAGCTTGCCGAGGGCGATCATCGCAACACGACGACCATCGGGAGCGAGGGCGAGCCCCATGAAGGCGCGTGCGGGCTGTGCCTTGCCCGGCTCGGGGAAACGCGCCGGCGGAAGCTCGCGACGCGGTCGGTCGAAGGACAGGCTGGCGGTGAAGGCAATCTCCGTGGGAGGACCGCCGGCCGCGGAAACAGACCAGAGTCGCCCGTCGGCGCTGTATACCAAGCGACGCCCATCGGCGGTCCAACGCACCCGCGTCGGTGTGACGTCGGCATGATCACTCACCTTCATCGGTGCGGCGCCTGTCGTGTCCAGACGGAGCACCCACACCTGTGTCCGCTCGGCTGAGTCGGGCGCGAAGAAGGCGAGGCGCCGGCCATCTGTAGCGAAGGCCGGGGCACGCGCTCGGCTCGACTCCGGCGTGAGCGGCGTGGCGCGCCCGCCACCGCTGTCTGGTTCTACCAGCCACAGGCGACCCCCAACAGCCGCTCCGGGCATCGCCGCAACGACTGCGAATCCCCGGCCATTGGGTGCCCATGCCGGATCGCGCAGCGCGGGACCGACGGTGTCGGGGACCCGCAGCTCACGGGTCTCGCGCGTCGCAAGATCGAGCCACATCGCGCGCATGCGAGGCCGGGGGGGGGGCGATGCGCTATCGGGCAGCACGAGCCGCACGAACATGATGCCCGTGCCGTCAGGAGACCACGCGGCGTTGCCGTCGTATCCGTCCGGATTTGCGAGCTGCGTGAGCTGGCGTGGCGCGCCGCCCGGCTCGAGCAGCCAGAGGCCGGTGCGGCCGGCTCGCTCTCCCCGAAAAACAATCCGGTTGCCGTCCGGCGAGAACGACGGATCGCGATCCTCGGCGGTGTCGCGCACCGCGTCGGTCAGCGGGCGAGCGTCGCCACCCGTGGCCGGCAGTTGCCACAGTTGTCCGAGGAGATCGAACACGATGGTGCGGCCATCGGGCGAGAGATCGAAGCTCAGCACGGTGCCCTCGTGCACGCGGATGGCGATTGATTCCATCCCATTCGGACGAGGGCTCTGCGCCGCGGCGGTTGAAACAGCGGCGGCAAGCAGGATCGCGAACGACAGGCGCGCGGTGTCTATGGGCGTGTCCCCAGCGGACGTTTGCTCCGCTCGTAGAACTCATTTTGCAGACGCAGGCTCTCCTGGTCGGCTTTGACGGCGCGAATTGCCTGCGCGAGACCGCTGATCCAGTTCTTCGTCGCGAACTCGCCGAGCTCGCGCGATGCCACTCCGCCCTCGCCGGCATAGTGATTGGGGAAACGCGCGTACCACCAGATGCCCGTGTAGAGACCTTCGGGAAGCTTCAGGCGCGCCTGATCGGCCCCCGATTCCTGCGGCGCGCGATCGAGGTGCACGAGATCAGGCCGCGCGATCATACTCACGGACGTTTCGATCTCTCCAGCGTGCATGTCGGTCGCCGGATTCGATCTGCGCCTCGGTTCGCCTTGCCCACTGCGGGCGATGCCCATGATGTAGACGACGTAGTCATGAGGCGTGTCCAACTGCGTCTGCGCGAAGTACGGCAGCAGACTGTTGTTGCCGCCGTGACCGTTCGCGATGATGATCTTCTTGCAGCCGTTTCGCCCCATCTCGTCCGTCGTCTCCTGCAGCAACTGGAGCTGCAGCCCCCGGCTGTAGGCCACGGTGCCGGGCTCATGCTTCGCTTCGAAGATTTGGCCGAAGTAGTAAGCGGGAAAGACGACTGCGTATTCCTGCTGGGCGGCATTCAACGATACGTGTCGCACGTTCAGCAGATCGTTACCCAACGGCAGGTGCGGCCCGTGCTTCTCCATGACGCCGAACGGCAAGAGGCAGGTGCCTTGCGCGCGTGTGATCGCGTCTTTGAATTCGGCCGCCGTCAGCTCCTCCCATTGAACTGAGAGCTTGCTCTGGGCAGGTGATTGCGACGACAGCCTCGAGACGCAAAGCGCACTGAGCAAAAGCGGTAGTGACCGGAACACGTGGGGCCTCCGAGAAACGGTGGCGCCTAACGTATCACCGCCCGTCGCCCCGCGCGACACTAACTGCCGGGCCTACCTGCGCAGGTAGGCGTCCGTCTTGTTGAGCCAGTCTTCGCGCGGTGGACAGAAGACGTCCATATCGAGGGTGTCCTCGAGCGCGTGCGCCTCGTGGGGCACGTTGGCCGGCAGGTGCAGCACTTCTCCGGCACGCACCACGACCTCCTCGGCGCCGTCGTCGCCGACGAGGAACCGCAGCGCGCCTTCCAGGATATAGGTGAACTGTTCGTTGATGTGATGGTGCTTCGGAACGACGCAGCCCTTCTTCAAATACACGTGCGCGAGCATCATCTGGTCGCCGGTGATCAGGCGACGCGACAGCCGCTCATGCAGTTCCTCACGCTGAACCTGATCCCAGCGATACCACGTAGCTCCCGTGGCTCCCGTGGCTCCCGTGACTCCCGTTTCCCCTTTGTCGCTCACTGCCATGCTCCACAGCGGAGTGAAGCGACAACGCTACCAGTCTTAGGGCGTCACCGTAACCACGGCCGTGCCGCTGTGGCCTTCGCTGGTCGCCGTGATCGTCGCCGTGCCCGCGCCAAGCGCCCGAATAGCGCCCGTCGCAAGGACGCTGACGACAGCGCCGTCGCTCGTGGTCCAATCGATAGCCCGGCCGACGATCACGCGGCCGGTCGACTCGGTCAGTGTCGCGCGGAGTCGTGTCGTGTCACCGACGGCGAGCCCCACAGTGCCCGGCGTAATCGTGACCGCATTGACGGGGACCGCGGTCTGCGTGACCAGCATGTCGGCGGTGTCCCCGGGCGCCCCAGTAGCGGCGGTGACGATGAGCAGATAGCTGCCTGCGCTCGCAGGCGCCTGATAGGTGATGTAGCGGACGTCGCCCACGACTTGATTGCTGGTGATAAAGCCCGCGGTCGCCGACCAAACGACCGCAGCCGAGGGATCGGTCCCACGAGATGTCGTGACGACCAATCGGAGCTCCGCCGATTGGGATGGGAGCAGCGAGAAGCGCGGAGGAGAGACGTCGATCGCGTCGATCCGATCGACGGTGGGTCCGGCCGCGGTGAGCCCACAGCCGAGGGCGAGCGCTCCGGCAAACGTGGTAACAAGTGTGGACCTGCGGCTCATGCTCGTGATCCTCCGACTGGCGTTGCTCTGAGCGCAGGGCGATAATCGCGCACGCGGCGCATCGGCGTGGTGATGAAGACCACCAACGCGATGGCCGCGTGCTTAACTCGTGAGCGGCGTCACACCGTGACTTTTCGCTTCCGCACCTCCTCCTCCTGCAGCTCGCGCCGGAGAATCTTGAGCGCCGCGCTCTTGGGTAGCTCAGCGCGGAACTCGATTTCTTTGGGAACCTTGTACGGTGCCAGGCTCTCCCGGCAGTGCGCCGCCAGCTCCTCGACGCTCGCGCGCATCCCCGGTCGCAGCACCACGAAAGACTTCACGGTCTCACCGCGCTTCGGATCGGGGACCCCGATCGTAGCCGCCTCGAGCACGGCCGGATGACTCATGAGCACCCGGTCGACCTCGTCCGGATAAACTTTGTAGCCGCTCGCATCGATCATCTCCTTCTTTCGGCCGACGATTTTGAAGAAGCCGTCGGTATCCATGACCGCGAGATCGCCCGTGTACAGCCAGCCGTCGCGGAGGACGTTCGCCGTCTCCCCCGGCTTGTTCCAGTAACCCCGCATCACCTGGGGGCCCTTGATGAGGAGCTCGCCTTCCTGGCCGGCCGGCAGATCGCGCGTCCCCGACTCCATGTCCACGATGCGGCACTCTGTGCCAGTGATTGGCACGCCGATGGTGCCGATCTTCCGCAGGCCTTGCAGCGGGTTGATGTGCGTGATGGGCGACGTCTCGGTAAGTCCGAACCCCTCGCAAATCTTGCCGCCGGTCAGGGCCTCGAAGCGCTGTTGCACATCCACCGACAGCGGCGCCGATCCCGAGACGCAGATCTTGACGCTCGAGAGATCGCGCTTGTCGACACCCGGGAATTGGTTGATCGCGTTGAACAGCGCCGGGACGAGCGGCGCAATGGTGACGCGGCGCTTTTCGATCGCTTTGATGAGCATCGGGATGTCGCGCGGGTTGGGCAGCAAGACCATCGTGCCGGCGATAAAGACCGGGAGATTCATGCACACCGTCATCCCGAACACGTGAAAGATCGGGAGGGCGCTGAGCATCACTTCCTCTCCAATGCGGAGCGTGGGGAGCCAGGCGCGCGCCTGCTGCACGTTGTACGAGAGGTTGCGCTGCGTGAGCATCGCACCTTTGGAGACACCGGTCGTGCCGCCCGTGTATTGGAGCACACCGATGTCGTCCATGCCGATGGTCAGGGCCGGCGGACGAGGCTCCGTGCGCGCAATGAGGTCTTTGAAGAAATGAATGCCCGCTCCGGGGGAAACCTTGGCGATCGCCGGATGAGGCTTTTGCTTCTTCAGCTTGAGCGGCGCGAGCAAGTTGAGCGGGAACCGGAGATACTCGGGGATGCTGGCGATCACGTAATGCAGGATCGGCAGCTCTGAGCGGTGATCCTTGATCTTCTGGTCGAATGTGAAGTCCGTGACGATGGCGACGCGGCATCCCGCGTCCTTCCACTGGTGCTCCATCTCGCGCGTGGTATACAACGGATTCGTCAACACCGCCTGCGCGCCAAGCCGCAGAGTCGCGAAATAGGCGATGACCGTCTGGGGAAGATTGGGAAGCTGAATGGCGACGCGGCTGTCTTTCGCAACGCCCAGCGCCGCCAGCGCAGTCGCCAAGCGATCCACCTGATCCTTGAGCTGGCGATAGCTCAGCCGGCCGTTCAGGAAGACCAGGGCGGTGGTGTCGGGATGGCTTGCCGCCGTGCGCTCGAGGAATTGCGGCACCGGGAGATCCTCGAACTTCGCGACCTGCGGAACACCGGGATCGTAATGCTGGAGCCAGGGACGATTGGCCATTGTGCCGGGGGGGTTGGAGTCGCTCCAACATACGTCTGGACGGGTAGAATTCCCACATGAACCCGGGCGCCCTTCTGGTTCTGAGTCTGATTTCGCAAAACCCCGCTCAGCAGCGTTTCGATCTCCTCATTACCGGTGGCACCGTCATCGACGGCTCCGGGACGCCACGTTTTCGCGCCGATGTGGCCATCCGTGGCGACCGGATCGTGACCGTGTCTCGAACCCCGTTGCTGAACGCGAGTGCAGAGCGCGTCATCGACGCGCGCGGTCGCGTGGTGGCGCCGGGATTCATCGATCTGCATGCACACCTGGACCCTCTGCTGCGCCTGCCGGGCGCTGAAAGCGCGGTGCGCCAGGGCGTGACAACGGCGCTCGGCGGGCCCGACGGCAGCGCGCCATGGCCGTTATCCGCGTACCTCGATTCCGCCGCCGCACGCAGGCCTGGCATCAACGTCGCGTTCTTGGCCGGTCACAATACGGTGCGGCGAGCGGTCATGGGGATGGCCAACCGCGCTCCCACCGCCGCCGAACTCGGGCGCATGCGCACGATGGTCGCGCACGCGATGGGCGATGGCGCGTTCGGGCTGTCAACCGGGCTCATCTATCTGCCCGGGAACTACGCAAACATTCAAGAGATCGTCGCACTCGCACAGGTCGCCGCCGACTCGGGCGGCATCTACACCTCGCACCTTCGCGCCGAGGGGCTGGGGTTGCTCGAAGCTGTTGGCGAAGCGCTGGAGATCGGACGTCGCGCCCGCATTCCCGTCGTGTTGACGCATCACAAAGTCATCGGCAAGGCAATGTGGGGCGCGAGTCGTCGGACCCTCGCGATGGTGGATTCGGCGCGAGCGGCCGGCACGGATGTCATGCTGGACCAGTACCCCTACACCGCGACCTATACCGGGATTGGTGTCCTCGTGCCGCCGTGGGCGATGGCCGACGGCGATTCGGCCTTCGCGCGGCGGCTGGCCACACCGACGCTGCACGACAGCATCGTAAGCGGGATTGTCTTCAACATTCTCAACGATCGCGGGGGCGGCGACATCTCGCGGGTGCAATTGGCGCGGGTGTCGTGGGACACGACGCTCGAGGGCCGCACGTTGGCCGACTGGGCTCGACGCGACGGCCGCGAGCCGACCCCTGCAGTCGGCGCCGAGCTGGTCATTGCAGCGCTGCGCCGTGGCGGCGCGTCGGCGATCTACCATGTGCTCGACGAGCAAGACGTGGAGCGCATCATGCGGCATCCGCAGACGATGATTGCTTCGGACGGCCGCCTCGTGCGTCCAGCAGACGGGCATCCGCATCCGCGCTGGTACGGGACATTCCCGCGTGTGCTGGCCGTGTACGTGCGAGATCGGCACGTGCTGACGCTCGAATCAGCGGTTCACAAGATGACCGGACTTCCGGCCGGCAGGCTTGGGCTGGCTGACCGCGGGAGGGTGGCCGAGGGAAGTCACGCCGACATCGTCATTTTTGACGCCGATCGCGTTCGCGACCGCGCGACGTTCGAGGCGCCTCACCAGTATCCGGATGGGATTGACTACGTGATCGTGAACGGCGCGCTCGTCGTCGATGACGGCCGTTTCACAGATGTTCGCGCCGGCCGCGTGCTGCGCCGAGGTGCCGGGCGTTAGGACACGCACCCTAGTCGTTTACCTGACAGACCCTGGGCCCTGTTCAGTTCCGGGATTTACCCGTCCCACATCCGCACACTTCCGCGCCGCGTGAAAATGCCAATTCGTTAAGGGTTCACAACTTAGTGAGGCGTCGTATTTGGTATGGTCCGTGCCTAGGGACCCAGCGTGGACATTCCGCGCACGCCAACCAAAAGCCGCAAACGCTACATCCAAGGTGGTGTAGCCGCCGGCGGCATCATCGTCCTCACGCTTCTGCTCGGCAGTCTGAAGCCGGCGGCGCCGAGTGTCGATCGGGAGATCCTGTCGCTCGATGGCGTGCGTCGTGGTGTGCTCGTGCGGGAAGTCCGTGGTCCCGGGACGCTCGTCCCCGAACATATCCGCTGGATTTCCGCCCTCACCCCCGCGCGTGTCGAGCGGATCTTTGTTCAACCAGGAACGCCCGTGACCGCGAGCACTCCTTTGCTCGAGCTCGCGAACCCGGACGTACAGATCGAAGCGCTCGACGCGCAGCGGCAGCTTACGGCCGCCGAGGGAGAGCTGGTGAATCTGCGGACCAACCTGCAAAGCCAGCGGCTGTCACAAGCCGGCGTGGTCGCGACAACGCGGAGCCAGTACCTCCAGGCAAAGCGTGAAGCTGTCGGGGCGGATTCGCTCGAGCGGATCGGTGGCCTCTCGCTGAATGATGTCAGCCTGGCTCGCGAACGCGCCGCAGAGCTCGCAACGCGATTTGAGATCGAGCAGCAACGGCTCGATCTGCTGACCTCGACGGTGGATTCGCAGCTCGCGGTGCAGCGCGAGCAAGTCGTGCGGCTGCGGGCGATCACGTCTTTCCGGCTCAGCCGCCTGAGCTCTTTGCAGGTGCGGGCCGGGGAGGAAGGAATTCTTCAGGAGCTCAACCTCCAGCCGGGCCAGTGGGTGGTGCCCGGGACGATTCTCGCCAAAGTCGTGCAGCCCGAAAAGCTCAAGGCCGTGATCCGCATTCCGGAGACACAGGCGGCCGGCTTGGCGATCGGTCAGAAAGCGTCTGTGGACACGCGAACCGGCTTCGTGTCGGGACACGTAATACGAATCGATCCCGCGGCGCAGGAAGGCACGGTCACCGTGGACATCGCGCTCGATGACGCCCTCCCCGCCGGCGCGCGGCCCGACATCAGCGTCGATGCGACCATCACGCTCGAGCGCCTGAGCGATGTGCTGTTTACGGGACGGCCTGCATACGGCCAGCCCAACGCCACGATCGGGATGTTCAAGCTCGTCGAAGGGGGCAGTTACGCGGTCCGCATTCCCGTCAAGCTGGGCCGCACTTCCGTGAATGCGGTCGAGATCGTGGACGGGCTTGCCGAAGGTGATTCGGTGGTGCTGTCGGATATGACGCGGTATGACAACGTGGAGAGGGTGAAACTGAAGTAGAGGCCGGTATCCGGTATCCGGTATCCGCGATCCTGGATGCGCGACCATTACCGAAACCAGTTACCGAGTACCAGATACCGGATAGCGAATAGCGGATACCGGATAGCGGATACCGGATACCGTCTCAAGGAGAGCATCGATGCCCAGTAACGGCACCCCACTCATCCAGCTGCAAAGTATCCGGAAGATCTTCTACACAGATGAAGTCGAGACGCACGCGCTCGCCGACGTGCACCTCGAGATTCGCGAAGGTGAATACGTCGCGATCAACGGGCCGTCGGGCTGCGGCAAGACGACGCTGCTCTCGATTCTCGGCCTGCTCGATACGCCGAGCGAGGGGACGTATCTCCTCGAGGACAAGCCGGTGGCAAATCTGACGCCGGCGCAGCGTGCGCGCATTCGCAACCGGCGCATCGGCTTTGTGTTCCAGGCGTTCAACCTGATTGGGGATCTGACGGTCGCCGAAAACGTCGAGCTCCCCCTCACCTACCGCAGCATGTCGGGGAGTGAGCGCACGAAGCGGGTGCAGCAGGCGCTGGAGAAGGTGGGGATGGTACACCGCGCCAAGCATTACCCGGTGCAGCTCTCGGGTGGCCAGCAGCAGCGCGTCGCCGTCGCCCGCGCCGTGGTCGGTGATCCCGCGATCCTGCTCGCCGACGAGCCGACAGGCAATCTCGACTCGACGAACGGTGAGGCGGTGATGGAGCTACTCAGAGTCCTGCATCGCAACGGGGCCACGGTGTGCATGGTGACGCATGACCCCCGATATGCCCGTCATGCGGATCGGTCAATCCATCTATTTGATGGGCGGGTGGTCGATGAAGCAGGGCCCGGGGCCCCGGGCCCGAGGTCCTAGGCCCATGCTTCACAACCTCCGCTACGCCGTCCGCGCGCTCCGCCGCAGCCCCGCGTTTACGATCGTTGCGGCGCTGACGTTGGCGCTGGGCATTGGCGCGAACACCGCGATCTTCAGCGTCGTCCGAGGCGTGTTGCTCAAGCCGCTGCCCCACAGGGAGGGCGACCGGCTCCTCTATCTGCGGCACTCAGCCGACGGCACCGGGCGCGAGAACATCACCTTCTCCGTTCCCGAAGTCCGCGATTTCCGCACCGGCGCCCCATCGCTGCGCGGCATTGCCGAATACTCTTCCTCGTCAGCGATCCTGCTCGGCGACGACAATAGCATCCGCATCAACATCGGCCTCGTGACGGGCAACTTCTTCGAGGTGATGGGGCTCTCACCCGTGCTCGGCCGCGCGACGGGGCCAGGCGACGACGGACCCGGCGTGCCACCAGTGATGATGCTGTCGTATGAGTTCTGGTTGAAGCGCTTTGGCGGTGATTCGAGCATTGTCGGCAAGCAAGTGCAGATGAGCGGAGGGCCGGTGACCGTCATCGGCGTGCTGCAACCGGCGCCGACGTTCCCAACCAAATACGACGCGCTGCTCAACATGGTGTACAGCCCACACCATCTGAGCGCCAACATGGTGCACGAACGCACGCATCGCATGACCGAAGCGGTCGCGCGGCTGGCTCCGGAGGCCACGGTCAATCAGGCCAAGGCCGAGATCGCCACGGTGTACACGCGGATGCAGCACGAGAACCAGGCATCGTATGACCCTGGCTCGCACATGCGCGTGGCGGTCATTCCGTTCCAGGAGGTGATGGGCGAGCGCGCGCGCCTGACGCTTTGGCTGCTCATGGGCGCCGCGGCATTCGTCCTGATCATCGCCGTCGCGAATGTGATCAACCTGACCCTCATGCGAGGGATCCGCCGGGAGGCGGAGCTCGTGGTGCGTGCCGCGCTCGGCGCGGGCGCGCCCGGACTGCGCCGTCTGCTGCTCGCTGAGAACCTCGTGCTGACGCTGCTGGGTGCTCTGGCCGGATTCGTCCTGGCCGTCTTCGGCGTCGATTTGCTGGCCTCGCTCGCTGCTCGCTACTCTCCCCGAGCGAACGAGATTCGGCTCGACGGCTTAGTGCTCGGATTCACCCTCGCCCTTTCACTGGCGGTCGCCCTGCTCCTTTCCTTTGCGGCCACGCTACCGCAAGAGGGCGAACTCGCGACCTGGCTTTCGGCCTCTGCACACCGCTCGAGCAGCGGCATGCGCAAGCAGCGCCTGCAACGCGGCCTCGTGGTGGCGCAAGTCGCCGTGTCGATTGTATTGCTCGCAGGCGCGGGTCTGCTCACGCGCACGATCATTCGCCTCTCCAACGCGAGCACGGGACTGGAGACCGAGGACGTGCTCACCCTGCAACTGCAGATGCTCCTCACACGTCAAGCGAACCAGGATCCAAACGCTGTGGCGGCAGTGCGGAACCGCTATGCGGCGATGCGGGCCGAGCTTGCTGCGCTGCCGGGGGTGATCGAGGTGGGCTATGGTTCTCCGCTGCTCGAGCGCTCGACGGCGCGGTTCGACTTTAAGGCGGAGGGCCGGACGCTGGGCGTGGGTGAGGCCGTCCCGAACGCCGAGATGCGCGGAGCAAGTCCGGATTACTTCCGTGCGGCGGGGCTTCCTGTACTCCGCGGACGTGCCTTCCGCTCGACCGACCCATCCGCCGTCCTCGCCTCGGGTTCCTTCACCAGACCGGTCGGTCCGGTCGTGATCCTGAACCAGACGCTCGCCGAACTGCTCTTTCACGCCGAGGACCCGATCGGCAGGAGGATTGCGCCGACTGGCCAGCTGCTGCGGATCTCCAGCATGAGCGCAGAATGGCTCACCGTCGTCGGTGTGGTCGGCAACACCCAGGATGGCGGGTTCGGGGAGGCACCCGGCGCCGTCCTCTACTTCCCCGACGTGACCCCTGCCCCGTCCGGTGGAACGTTGGCGATCCGTGTGAAACACGATGCGCGGGCGTTCATCCCCGTGACACTGGAGATCGTGCGGCGTCACGCGCCGGGGGCGCTGATTGAGAAAGTCCGGACCGTGACGCAGATCAAGCATGAGAGCATTGCCCCGCGGAGGCTGAACGCCGAGCTGATCAGCTTGTTCGGCGCCCTTGCGGTGGTCATCGCGGCGGTCGGGATCGCCGGCGTGCTGGCATTCTCCGTGAGCGCGCGCACGCGCGAAATCGGCATTCGCATGAGCCTCGGCGCGGATCGCGGCCGCGTGCAGCTGATGATCCTCAAAGAGGGCGGCGTGCTCGTCGTGCTGGGACTGGCGGCCGGAGTGGCCGTTGCCCTCGTCGCCACGCGCGTGATTCGCGGGCTCCTGTTCGGTGTGGCGCCGGACGACCCACTCACGTTTGCGGCCGTTATCGCGCTCATGGCCGCCATCGGCCTCGTCGCCTGCTGGATCCCGGCGCTACGCGCCTCGCGGATCGACCCGGCCGTTACCATGCGGGTGGAATAGACCGTGAGCGCACCTGTGCCGGCTGAGACAAGGCTCGCGGCGTTCAAGAACGCGATCGCCAACCGCTACCTGATCGACTACGAGATCGGCCGGGGCGGAATGGCTGTCGTCTACGTCGCGCGTGAGATTCGGCTGGGCCGGAGCGTAGCGGTGAAAGTTCTTGCGCCGAGCGTCGCGTCGCCGGCAGCGGTGAACGCGTTCCGCCGCGAGATCACGCGCACGCTGCACCTCGAGCACCCGCACATTCTGCCGATCTTCGATGCAGATGAGGCCGAAGGGCTGCCCTTCTATGTCATGCGCTATGTAAGGGGCGGCTCCTTGCGCTCCCGGCTCGAGCGGAAGCGTCGCCTGGGTCTTCCGGAAACGGTGCGTGTCATCCAGCAGACGGCCGGTGCTTTAGCGCATTCGCACAATCAGCGGATCCTGCATTGCGATGTGAAGCCCGAGAACATTCTGCTCGACGGCGGACACGTGTACCTCGTGGACTTCGGAGTCTCGCAGGCCGTCCGTGAGGATGCGCTCACGGAGGAGCGCCGGGCGTCCACGGAGATCGGCGGCGGGACGGCCCGCTACATGAGCCCGGAGCAGTCGCTCGGCGAGCCGGCGATTGACAGCCGCACCGATCTGTACAGTCTCGCATGCGTGGCGTACGAAATGCTCGCGGGGCATCCGCCGTTCATGGGTGAGAACGACCGCGCGCTCCTGGCGCGCCGGTTTACGAGTCCTGTCGCAGCCATTGAGAGCCTGCCACGCGACATCCCGGACAACATTCGCGCAGCGCTAGCTCAAGCGCTCTCGGTGGCATCTGAGCAGCGCCACCGCTCGGGGCTGGGGCCTGGCCGATTCTCTTCCGTTCACCCCCCAGGCCCCAGCCCCGAGGCCCTAGGCCCTATGCTTCAAGACCTCCGCTACGCGTTCCGGACTCTTCGGGCAAGCCCGGTATTTACGCTCGCCGTGGTCGCGACGCTCGCGCTCGGCATCGGCGCCAACACTGCCATCTTCAGCGTCGTCAATTCCGTCCTGCTGCGTCCACTTCCCTACCCCGAGCCCGACCGCCTGGTGCGCATCTTCGAAACGCCGCCGGGACGTCCGGACGAGCTGCGCAGCATCGCTCACCCGACACTCGACGATTGGACGAATCTCCGATCGTTCGAGGGCATTGCCCTGTATGGGCCAACGTCGCTGACCTTCGCGAGCAACGGGCGGCCGCGACAGGTGAGCGGCGCGTCGATCAGCCATTCGTTCTTTGCGATTCTCCGCGCCAAGCCGGTGCTCGGCCGCGCGTTTACACCAGAGGAGTACCGGCCGGGCGGGCCGCGCGCCGTCGTATTGAGCGACGGGCTGTGGCGCGATCAGTTCGGCGCAGATCCACAGATCCTCGAGCGCGCGCTCGTCCTCGACGGGGAATCGTTCCGTGTCGTCGGTGTGATGGCGCCGGCTGCCGCGTTTCCCCCTGGCGCCGAATTCTGGACAACGACTGGGCTCGATGCAGAGTACGACGCCCGGAGCGCGCGTCACCTGAGTGCGCTCGGTCGGCTTGCGCCGGGAGCGTCCGTCGCCACGGCGACCCAGGAACTCGCAATGGTCGAGCGCCGGCTCGCCGAGCGATTCCCGAAACAGTACACCGGCTACGGCATTCGGGTCATGGAGCTGCGCGAGCGGATCGTGGGCGCCGCCGGAACGCCGTTGCTCCTGCTCTTCGCCGCCGTCGGCACCATCCTGCTGATCGCGTGCGCCAACGTCAGCAATCTGGTCCTGGCACGCGCGGCGGGCCGTGGCAGAGAGTTCGCTATTCGTACCGCGATCGGGGCGAGCAGCGGCCGCGTCACGCGGCAGGTGCTCGTCGAAAGCCTCGTGCTCGCCGCCGCAGGTGCGACCGTCGGGGTGCTGGCCGCCTCCTGGGCCCTCGACGTTTTCCGCGTGCTCGCCGCCGACAGTCTCCCGCGTGCCGCCGAGGTTTCGCTCGATGGGCGAGTGCTCGCGGCGACTGCGGCCTTGACGGTACTGACGGCGCTAGTGGTCGGCTTTGTCCCGCTGTCGCGCATCCTCGCCGACGATCTGCACAGGCAGCTCAAGGAAGGCGGTCGCCAACAGACTGCCACGCGCGGCCACGCCCGGTTGCGCAGCGGTCTCGTGATCGGACAGACCGCCATGGCCGTCATGCTGCTCGCGGCTGCGGGCCTGTTGATACGGAGCCTCGAGCGGTTGTCGAGCGTCGACTCGGGCGTCGAGACCGATGGCGTGCTTTCGTTCAACGTCGCGCTGTTGCCGGCCCGCGCCGAGAACCCGACGCACGTGGTCTCGTTCTTCCGTGAGCTGCGCGAGCGGTTGGCCGCGGTTCCGGGTGTGGCGAGCGTGGGGCTGGCATCGCGCGTGCCATTGAGCGGCGATGACCACAGCAACAGCTTCCGGCTGATGGGCGAAGTCCCGGTGCCCGGCCGGGAGCGATCCGCGCAGGATCGCGCCGTCAGCCCAGGCTACTTCCGCACACTCGGCATTCCGGTGCGGGGTCGTGATTTCACTGAGGCCGATGGCCCGACGGGACTTCCAGTCGTCATCGTCAATCAGACCTTCGCGCGGCGGTACTTCCCCGAGGTCGATGCGATCGGGCAGCTGTTCATTCCCGCGCGAGCGGGGAACGTGCCGCGTGTAATTGTCGGCGTCGCCGGCGACACGCGACAGTTCGGTCTCGACACACCCGCCGAACCGGAGTTCTACATCCCGCACGCTCAGGATCCGTGGCCGTGGCTGTCCGTGCTCGTGCGTTCCACGATCGAGCCCCGCGTGCTCGTGCCGGCCTTGGAGCAGGCCGTCTGGTCGCTCGATGCCGACTTGCCGCTGACGGCGGTGCGGACGATGAACGAAATGCGACTCGCGACGCTCGCGGCGCGACAACTGAACACGCTCCTGCTCACCATCTTCGCCGCCGTCGCCCTGGCGCTGGCCGTTGTCGGCACATATGCGGTGATGGCGAATGTCGTCGCTGAGCGGACCCACGAAGTCGGGATTCGCCTCGCGCTCGGCGCTCGTCCCGCCGAAGTCCTGAGGCTCGTCGCCGGTCGCGGCCTGCGAGTCGGCGCGCTCGGTGTGATCCTGGGGCTCGGCGGTGCACTCGCGGCGGGACAAGCGCTGCGCCGCCTTCTGTTCGGCGTGAGCGCGACGGATCCCATCACGCTCGGTGCAGTCGGGCTCGTCATTGGCGCAGCAGTGCTGGTGGCGAGCTATCTCCCTGCTCGCCGCGCGGCGCGTGTCGATCCGATGATTGCGCTGAGAAATGAATAGGGGCTGGGGGCTAGAGGTTAGGGACTGGGGGCTTGGGGTTAGGGCCTGCGGGTTTGCGACTGGAGCGCGGTCTGGGTCTCCGAGTCCGGACGGGCCGATCCCTAGCCCCCAGTCCCTAACCCCTAGCCCCTTTCTGTCGGTTCGCAATCTCGAAAAATCCTTCCCCCAAGCCGACGGGCGCCTCTATGTGTTGCGCCGCATTGCGCTCGATGTCGCTCAGGGTGACTTCGTCACGATCATGGGTCCGTCGGGAGCGGGAAAATCGACATTGCTCGCGTTGCTGGGCATGCTCGACGCTGAGTGGAGCGGCGAGTACCGCCTCCTCCAACACGAGGTCCACACGCTCAAACACAAAGAACGGATCGCTCTTGGCAAGAAGTACGTCGGATTCGTCTTCCAGCAGTATCACTTGATCGACGATCTCACCGTCGCCGAGAATCTCGCGATGCCATTGTCGTACCGCGATGTGAAGGCGAGCGAACGCGACGCAGCGGTCGCGGACACGCTCGACCGCTTCGGCATGGTCGCGAAAAAGAATCTCTATCCTCGGCAGCTCTCCGGTGGGCAGCAGCAGCTCGTGGGCGTGGCACGCGCGGTGATTCACCGCCCTGCGTTGCTGCTGGCCGACGAGCCTACCGGGAATCTTCACTCCGACCAGGGACGCGAGATCATGGAGCTGTTCCGCGAGCTCAACAAGGCCGGCACGACAATCGTGCAGGTGACGCATTCGGAGGAAAACGCGAAATCCGGGCAACGCGTGATTCAGCTGCGCGACGGCTGGATCGTTAACTGAAAGGTGTCAGGTGTCGGGTGTCAGGCACGCCGGCACCGGACACCTGACACCAGGCACCCGACACCGATACCCATGGACACGTTCCTTCAGGACATCCGCTACGCGGCCCGCAGGCTGATCCAAGCGCCCGGCTTCACCGCCGTCGCAGTGCTGACGCTGACGCTCGGCATCGGCCCGACGACCGCGATTTTTTCGGTGATCGACATGCTGATGCTGCGGCCGCTGCCGTATCCGGAGGCCGACCGCATCGTCACGCTCTGGGAGAACCGCGCCAACGCACCAGCGGCTCGTGACGAGGTGGCGCCAGGGAATTTTCTGGACTGGCGTGAGCGTGCCACGGCGTTTTCGGCGATCGCGGCCGCCGATCCCTATGCCTATTCGCTCATCACGCCGGACGGCACACCGGAAACCGTATTCAGCACGCAGGTCACCGAAGGATTCTTCGACATTCTCGGGCTGGAGGCCCATCGCGGCCGGCTGTTCACCGCCGAGCATCACCGGCCGAAGAGCGGACGCGTCGCGGTCATCACGTACGGATTGTGGCAACGACGCTTCGGTGGTGCCGCGAACATCATCGGCTCGACCATCTCCCTCGATGGCCAGCCGTTCCTGGTGCTGGGCATTCTGCCTCCAGACTTCGAGCTCGGCATGCTCACGGATGTGCCTGCTGAACGCAGCGTATGGGTGGCAAGGCAGGAAGAGGGCTGGGAGCGGCGCGAGCGAACGTCAGGATGGTGGAACGTCATCGCGCGCTTGAAGCCCGGTGTCACGCTCGAGCAGGCGCGTGCGGATGTGAACCGCGTCGCCGCAAGCATTGCCATGGAGCTTCCAGCGACCAACGCAACAACCGGCGTGACGATCGAGCCACTACAGAGTCACCTCATCAGCCGGGCGCGGGCTCCGTTGCTCGTGTTGCTGAGCGCCGTTGGACTGGTGCTCCTGATCGCCTGCGCCAATGTGGCCAACCTCCTGCTAGCGCGCGGCACCGAGCGCGAGCGGGAGTTCGCGGTGCGTGCCGCGCTTGGCGCCGAGCGCAGCCGGTTGACGCGACAACTTTTGACCGAGAGCGTGTTGCTCGGACTCCTGGGTGCCGTAGGGGGGGCGTTATTCGCCTTCTGGGGCGTCGATCTGATCAAGGCGCTGGCCCCCGGTGACGTCCCGCGCATTCACGCCGTCCGCGTGGACGCGCGCGTCCTGGTATTCGCGTTAGTCACGAGCTTCGTGACGGCAGTGGTCTTCGGCCTTGCGCCCATCTCGCAAAGCTGGCGTACGGACGTCCAGCGCGGCCTCAAGAACGTGCGGGGCGTCCACGATCCCGCTCGGCTGCGCCTGCGTGCGGGACTGATCATCAGTGAGATCGCGCTCGCGTTGACATTGCTCATCGGTGCGGGACTTCTCCTTCGCAGCTTCGCGGCCATTCTCGCGGTGGATCCTGGATTCCGCAAAGAAGGCATCGTCGTCCTGCAAGTGTTCGCCTGGGACCGGCGCGATTCGTCTAGCCAACGGGTCCGCTTTTTCGAGGAAACGGAGCGCCGTATCGAGGCGCTGCCTGGCGTTACGTCGGTTGGCGCCGTCATGAACGGCCCCTTCACGGCCTCGGACATCGGGATTCGCCGGCGTCTGACCATCGAGGGTCGCGAATCGGCTCAATCGGATGAGATGCAGATCTTCGTGAATCACACCACACCCGGCTATTTCAAGGCGCTCGGCATTCCCGTGATTCAGGGCCGTGCGTTCGACGCGTCAGATCGAGCGGCCACGGCGCCCGTCGCAGTGATCAATCACGCCGCACGCCAATTGTATTGGCGTGGCGACGATCCCGTTGGTAAGCGGATTCGTCTGGCTGAGGGGACGATGCAGTATGGGAAGATGCAGTATGAGATCGTCGGCGTTGTCGGCGATACGCGGCTCCGCAATCTCGAAGAGCAGACGCGCCCCCAGGTGTACCTGGCACAACGCCAAACTGGTTGGGGCGCAATGACGTATTACGTTCGAACCACCGCCGACCTCTCAACCACGCTGGACCTTGCCAAGCGTGAGGTCTGGGCAGTCGATCCGCTCCAAGATTTTTACCAAACCAGTACGCTCGAAACCCTGATGTCGTCGACCCTCGCGCCCCGGCGCTTCAGCATGCTGCTGCTCGGCAGCTTCGCGGTGATCGCGCTATTGCTCGCAGCCGTCGGGATCTATGGCGTCATCAGCTTCGTCGTGAAGCGGCGCACGCATGAGATGGGGATTCGTCTCGCGCTCGGGGCCGCGCCTCGCAACGTGGTGCAGCTGGTTGTAACCGGTGGACTGCGACTCGCTACTGTGGGGGTCGTGCTGGGGCTCGTCGGCGCGCTCATCGCCAGCCGGGCCCTCGCCAGCATGCTCTTCAACATCGGCGCGTGGGATGTGGCGACGTTCGCGCTGGCGGGCGCCATTCTTTTGCTCGTCGCGCTCATTGCGTCTTACCTGCCGGCGCGGCGTGCGTCGCGGGTGGATCCGATGGTGGCGTTGCGGACTGAGTAGGGGCTAGGGGCTAGGGGCTAGGGATTTGGGTAGACGGGCACGTCGCGACTGGAGGCTCTTGCGAAGGGCACCGAGCATGCGGCCAATCTCGTCGCAGGACTTCAGCAGCGAGCTCATGGCGTCCCCAGGAAGAAACCCCAGGCGATGGCTCAGAATCACCTGAGTCTCTATCTCCGTGAGAGACCCGCTCGAAACGAACAGGTGCCGAATGTAGTCGCCGATGGAGCGCGCGTGACCCTCCGCAATGTTCGAGGCAACCGATACCGCGGCACGTCGAATCTGTGAAACGAGTCCGTAGCGTTCTTCGGACGGAAAGGTCCTCGTTGCATCGTACAGTGCTTGCACGAGGTCCATTGCCTGTTGCCAGACGATGAGGTCGCGGTAACTGCGCACCGGAACCCTTGGAGAGGCATGGTCGATCATGAGAGCGGCCCTGAATAGGGAGCCCCAATCTGCGACGGTGCGCTCGGACACCGTCATCATTTCATTGACACCGTCATCATTTCATTGCGCATCCCATCGTTTCTTGCCGTTGCCCTAACCCCTAGCCCCTAACCCCTAACCCCTCAAACTTGAACCGCATGCCCGATCGCCCACCGCGCGTCCTCGTCGCCGACGATCAGTCGGACGTTCTCGAAGCGCTGAAGCTCCTCCTGAAGGGCGAGGGATTCGACGTCGAGACCGCGGCTTCACCCCGTGGCGTCCTCTCCGCGCTCGAAGCCCACGATTTCGACGCGCTGCTCGTGGACATGAACTACACTCGCGACACGACGTCAGGCGCCGAGGGGCTGGATCTGCTCTTGCGGGTTCAGGCGTTGGACGGCGCCCCGCCCGTCGTCGTCATGACCGCCTGGGGGAGCATCGACGGCGCCGTCGAAGCGATGCGGCGCGGCGCGCGTGACTACGTCGAGAAGCCGTGGGACAACCGCCGCCTCCTCGCCACGCTGCGTACGCAGGTCGAGCTCGGCCGCGCCCTGCGCAAGAGTCAGCGGCTCGAGCTCGAAACGCGGACGGTGCGCAAGGAGGGCCTGCCGGAGCTGATCGCAGAGTCCCCCGCGATGCAGCCCGTGCTCCGACTCATGGAACGCGTCGGTCCATCGGACGCCAACGTCCTGGTTCTGGGCGAGCATGGGACTGGGAAAGAAGTCCTGGCGCGGTGGCTGCACGCGTCTTCGAGCCGCGTTGAGCGACCGATGATTCCAGTGAACCTGGGCGGGATCCCGGACGGGTTATTCGAAAGCGAGCTGTTTGGTCACGTGCGTGGCGCGTTCACCGATGCCAAGACCGATCGGGTCGGTCGATTCGAGCTGGCCGAAGGAGGGACGCTGTTCCTCGATGAAGTCGGCAATCTGCCGCTGCCACAACAGGCAAAACTCCTGCGCGTGCTCGAAACGGGAGAATTCGAGCGTGTCGGCGCGTCGCGCGCGCGCCGGGCGGACGTGCGCGTGATCGCCGCGACCAACGCCGACATTCACGCCGAAGTGAAGGCGGGACGGTTCCGTGAAGACCTGCTGTTCCGGCTCAACACAGTCGAGATCCGCTTGCCCCCGCTGCGGGAACGCCGCGCCGACATCCCGCCCCTCGCTGCGCATTTCCTTCGCCGCTACGCGGGTCGCTACCG
>DATFEG010000085.1:0-2288 GCA_035251445.1 Gemmatimonadales bacterium
TTGAAACGCGCCGTTCAAATACAGCTCCACCTGCTCGGCGTTGGTGTAGGCCCACACGTCGATCGTATCGCCGGCCGCCCAGTTCCAATGCGGGAAGAGATGCAGCATCGGCCGCTCGGGCGGGGTCCATACGCTTTGATACAGGTAGAACGGATCTTTCGGGAATCCGGCCAGATCAACGACGCCGAAATACGAGCTCCGCGCCGGCCACTCGTACGGCGTCGGCTCGCCCAAGTAGTCGATCCCTTGCCAGACGAACATCCCCGAGAGGAAGGGATACTGCTCGAACAGTCTCAGCGATTCTTCGTGCAGCGAGCCCCAGAACGCGTGCCGGCTGTCGTAGGATGCGATCCGCCCGTTCTTGGGTGGCAGCGGCTCGTGGTCTTTCTCGTACGGTGTGTAGTACACCGCCACGCTGTCCGAAGGCTGTTCGTAAACGCCGCGGGAGTTCAACGCCGACATCGCCTCGGTGATAATGAACTTCGCTCCCGGATACTGCGCCGGAAAATCCTTCCAGACGCCGTGGTGATAGTTGTGGCCGAGCAAATCGAGTCCGGCGTGAAAGACCGGATTGGCCGGGCTGCCGTTGTTCGCTCCCAGAGTGATGGGTCGGGTCGGATCGAGTCCGCGCACAATGCCGGCCAGCTCACGCGCGATTGGGGCAGCCGTGCTATCGCCGTCCCGCCACTGCTCCATGACTTCGTTGCCGATGCTCCAGATGAAAACGCTCGGGTGATTGCGGTCGCGGCGCACCATGTCCGACAGGTCGCGCACATGCCAGGCATCCCAATCGAGATGGTAGTCGTATTTGGTCTTTTCCTTCTTCCACATGTCGAACGCTTCGTCCATGACGATGATGCCCATGCGGTCGGTGAGGTCGAGGAACTCCGGCGCTGGTGGGTTGTGTGAGGTGCGGACCGCATTGACGCCCATCGCCCGCATGATTTCGAGCTGTCGCTCCATCGCGCGGGTGTTCACCGCGGCGCCGAGCGCGCCGAGATCGTGATGCAGGCACACGCCGCGGATCTTCAGGGGCTTTCCGTTGAGATAAAACCCTGAGTCGGCCCTGAACACGAACGACCGAACGCCGAATGGCGTCGTGTAACTATCACACGGCGTCGCGCCGCACAGGACGCGCGACACGACGCGATACAAATACGGCCGATCGGGAGACCACAGCACGGGCTGTGGGATCGTGACATCGTGCGCAATCTCTACAACTGAATCGCCCTCAATCCTGGCGTCGGTTGATACCGCCACGATTTCCTTTCGGGCGGAGTCTACGATCGTCGTGCGCAAGACGATCGGTTGCGCTGCGCGTCCCTTGTTGCGCACCGTCGTCCGAACAGTCACTCGGCCCGACTCCGCGCTCACCGCCGGTGTCGTGACGTACGTGCCCCAGTGATCGACGTGGACGGAATCCGCTTTGATAAGACGCACGTGGCGGTAGATCCCCGACCCCGAGTACCAGCGCGAATTCGGCTGCTGCGAGTTGTCCACCCGCACTGCAATCACATTGCGTTGCTTTCCATAGCGGAGGCGTGGCGTGAGCTCGTAGCGGAACGAGCTATAGCCATACGGTCGCTTTCCGAGATAGTGGCCGTTGATCCAGACCTCGCTATTGCGATACACGCCGTCGAACTCGATAAACACGAGTTTGCCCGTGTCGCCGGTGGGCAGTGAGAACGTCTTGCGGTACCAGCCGATCCCGCCGGGCAGCGCGCCACCGGCCACGCCGGCCGGATTCTGCTCGCTGAACGGTCCTTCAATGCTCCAGTCGTGAGGCAGATCGAGCCTGCGCCAGCCGGAATCGGCAAACGCAAGCTGCTGCGCTCCCGCGACATCCCCTAGGTGGAACCGCCAATTGCGGTCGAAGCTTGCAGTTTGACGCTGAGCAAGTAGGACGAACAAGAGCGCGATCATATCGCCGCTAGGCCCCTAGGCCCCAGGCCCTAGCCCCTGAAGTACAGATACGCCGCGAGAATCAACAGCAGCACGGCCGCCGACATGATCACATCAGCGCGGGTCCAGCTCGCGCGCGACTGCGCGCGTTGCTCGGGCGTGACGGTCGCAAAGGTAAGGCCGACCAGGCGCTCGGCCGCCGGCTCCGGCGTCAGATAGCTCACGATCACCATCGTGGCCGCGGACACGACGAAGATGAACAGGCTGTAGTACTGGAAGTAGATGTTGTTCACGACCCAGAGGAACGAGCCCGGCGCGTATCCCTGCGCCAGGCCGCCGAGCTGCAGGCTCACAGGTGTGTCCACCGCGAGCCGGAAGACGCCCAG
>DATFEG010000093.1:0-23018 GCA_035251445.1 Gemmatimonadales bacterium
CGAGTCTCCCACGGACTAGCTCACGAATCGCGTCTTCCCTGCTCCACGTCTTGGCGCGCTCGCGCTCGGGCGGGTTCACCGCCGGCTCGAATGTGGCATCCGGGAATGCTGCCTGCATCATCGGCACGCGCTCCGCCGCCACCCACAACCTGCTATCCATGACCGTGGCCCGACCCCCGCGCAGCAACTCCTCGAACATCGGGCCCCACGTTTCCCGTTTCCCGTTTCCCGTGTCCCGTGTCACCGCGCCCATGACGAGGAGTGCATCGTGCAGCTCGTCGGCATTTTCAGGATCGGGCCACGCCTGCTCCTTGACCAGATCGATCGCGGACTGATCGAGCTTGCCGAACTCGTCAGCCGACTTCACGTCGAGGCCACGGCGTGTGATCACCGCCTGGGTGCGACGCTCTTCGAGCGGGGCGTCATCGAGGAACGCGTATGGCCGGGCGTTGATCACTTCGTGCGACAGCGGCGACGGCTCGCTCGTATCGCGGGCCACCAGCGTGAATTGTCCAGCCTCCATCCCTTCGAGCACTCGCTTCAGCCCTGGGAAATCCATCGCCTCGACCAGGCAGTCGGCTATGGTCTGATTCACGAGCGGATGGTCTGGGATCTCCCGGTCACCAACCAGGTTCTCGGGGCACGCAAGCTGATCGGGGAACACCGCCGCCACGAGATCCTCGGCCTCCATGCGCTGGAGCGGCGTCGGGACTTTGCGCCCCCCCCGGAAGCGCAGCACGGCCAGTGCCCGCGTCGAGTTCCATCGCCAACGGGTCCCGAACACCGGTGCATCGAGCATCGCCTGGACGAGCAGATGCTCTGCGGTTGCCGGCTTGAGATACTGGAAAACATCCTCGAGCGGGAAGCTGTGTTGCGGGCCGAGCGAGAGCACGATGGCGTCTTCCGTCGCCGCCGCCTGCAGCTCGAAGTTGAAGCTGCGGCAGAACCGTTTGCGCAATGCGAGCCCCCATGCGCGGTTGATCCGGCTGCCGAACGGCGCGTGCAGCACGAGCTGCATGCCGCCCGCTTCGTCGAAGAAGCGCTCGAGTACCAGGCATTGCTGCGTGGGAATCGTGCCGAGGATCTGACGGGAAGCCGCGAGGTACTCGACGATCTGCCGGGCGCCGGGCTCGTTGATCCAGAGCGTTTCGACGAGCCATTTGATCGCGCCTTCGGGATCGTCCAACCGGTCCGCGACGTCCTGGCGTAACCGGGAGACTTCCTCCGACAGCTCGTTCGTGCGTCCCGGCGCCTCGCCAACCCAGAACGGCAGCGTCGGTGGCTGCCCCTTCGCGTCGGCCACGCGCACCTGCCCTGATTCGACTCGGACGATCTGATAGGACGTATTGCCCAGCTGGAAGATGTCGCCGGGCTGGCTCTCGATCGCGAAGTCTTCGTTCAAGGTGCCGACGAACGTCTCGGTCGGCTCGAGAATCACGCGATAGTCACCGAGATCGGGAATCGCGCCGCCGGAGGTGATGGCGGCGAGCCGCGCGCCCCGGCGTCCCTTGATCTTCTTGTTGATCCCGTCGTAGTGGATATGCGCGCTACGCCGGCCACGCCGGGTCGTGAACCCCTCGCCCAGCATCTGAACCACGTCATCGAACTCTTTGCGTGTCAGGTCGCGATACGGATAGGCCGACCGCACGCACTCGTAGAGTGCTGTTTCGTCCCATTCCTCGCCGGCCGTTGCCGCGACGATCTGCTGGGCGAGAATATCGAGCGGCTTGTCGGGAATGATCAGCCGGTCGAGGCGACCATCCCGGGTGGCCCGGAACAGCGCAGCACATTCGATCAGCTCGTCGCGCGACAGCGGGAACAGCCGTCCCTTGGGGATGGCGGCGAGTCGGTGCCCTGCCCTGCCGACCCGCTGCAGCAGCGTCGCGATCGCCCTCGTCGATCCGACCTGAATGACGAGATCCACGCTGCCGATATCGATTCCCAGCTCGAGCGACGCGGTGGCGACCAGCGCCTGCAGCTCGCCGCGCTTGAGCTTATCCTCCGCTTCGAGCCGCTTCTCGCGCGACAAACTGCCGTGATGGCTCGTGACCCGATCCGCACCGAGCCGTTCGGTGAGCTGCATGGCGAGCCGCTCGCACAAGCGTCTCGTGTTGACGAACACGAGGGTCGTGCGATGCTGGGTGACCAGCTCGGCGATGCGTGTGTTGACTTCTTCCCAAACCTCGGCCGACATCACCGCTTCCAGCGGCGAGGAAGGAATCTCGAGGGCGAGGTCCAACGTCCGGATGTGACCGGCATCCACAATCGTTGGGAGCGACCGGCCGGTCCCGACGAGGAACTGCGCGATCTCCTCGATCGGGCGCTGAGTGGCTGACAGCCCGATCCGTTGGGCGCGCTTGCCGATGAGTGCGTCGAGGCGCGCGAGTGACAGCGACAGATGGCTGCCCCGCTTGTCGCGCGCGACGGCGTGGATTTCGTCCACAATCACGGTGCGAACCGAGCGCAGCATGTCACGGGCACGCTCGGAAGTCAGAATCAGATAGAGCGATTCCGGGGTGGTGACCAGAATGTGCGGTGGCCGACTGAGCATCGCCTGCCGCTCTGATTGCGGAGTATCACCGGTCCGCAGGAGAGTCCGCACCTCGACATCCGGCATCCCCTGCTCCGCCAGCTGCGCACGGATCTGGGCGAGCGGCTCGGAGAGGTTCTTCTGCACGTCGTTCGAGAGCGCCTTGAGCGGCGAGACGTACACGACCTGCGTTTCGTCCTTGAGTGGTCGCTCGAGTCCTTGCCGGACCAGCCCGTCTATCGCGGACAGAAATGCGGCGAACGTTTTGCCGGAGCCTGTCGGGGCCGCGATGAGAACGTCGGCGCCATTGTGGATGACGGGCCACGCCCGATACTGCGGCTCGGTGGGCTGCTCGAAGCGGCTGGAGAACCAACGCTCAACGACAGGATGGAAGCTGGACAGCGCCATAAGACCCGAAATATACCCGAAGGTCGGAGGGGTGGCGAACAGGACTCATGCGTCTGCCGGGGTCCTGGCCGTGAGTTCTAGGCCTATTCTCGCGCTTTCGCTAGCTGCCCTAAAGACACGCCGCGCAGCGCCGCAATGCGCTCGATGGTCTCGCCGATCTTGTTGTTTGGCGTCGAGGCGCCCGCCGTGATGCCGATCGTGAGCCGTCCCTCCGGCAACCAGCCTTCACGGCGCTGTTCAGTGGAGTGGATCCCCACGGGCCGGTACCGTATGCTCCCACCCTCGACCTCGATGCAGGCCGCGTCTTCGACGTGGTAGGTGGTCACTTTCTCGTTGCAGATAGCCGCGAGATGCGTCGTGTTACTCGAGTTGTACCCGCCGATCACCACCATCAGATCGAGCGGCTCGCCGATGAGCTTCAGCACCGCGTCCTGCCGTTCCTGGGTCGCGGAACAGATCGTGTCGAATGTGCGGAAGTGCTCGTTCACCGCCGGCTCCCCCCAGCGGCGGGCCATGCTCTTCCTGACTTCGCCTGCAATCGCCAGCGACTCGCCGGATAACATCGTCGTCTGATTCGCCACACCGACGCGCTGCAGATCGCGATCCGGATCGAAACCGGGGCTCATCTTGCCCTGGAATTTCTGCAGAAACCGCTCCCTGCTCCCTGTTCCCTGCTCCTTGCCTTCGATGTAGTCGCAAACGAGTCGTGCCTCCGCCATATCCCGCACCACGAGGTGCTTGCCGCCGGGATACTTGCTCACCTGGCTCGACGTCGCCTTGGTTTCCTCGTGGTAGTTCTTGCCGTGAATCAGTGCGGTGAAGCCGTCACGCGCATACGATTCGACACGCTTCCAGACGTTGAGCACCGAGCCGCACGTCGTATCGACCAGCACGCAGCCGATCGCGCGCAGGCGTTCGAAGTCGCGAACCGTCACGCCGAATGCCGGGAGAATCACCACGTCGGCGGCGGCGATTGCGCTGAAGTCGAACTCGCCGTCCCGGCCTTCGGGCCGGTGCAGGAACTGTACGCCCATCGCCTGGAGCTTCTGATTCACGTGCGGATTGTGAATGATCTCGCCGACGAGGAAGGTGCGCTTGCCGGGAAACTTGGTACGCGTTTCGTATGCGTATTCGACGGCGCGATCGACGCCGTAGCAAAACCCGAATTCGCCGGCGAGACGGAACGTGAGATTGTCGATCTCGAGTACGTAGCCGGCTGCCCGGATCGCGTCGACGACGCGGCTATGGTAGTCCGCGGTGAGAGCGCCTTCGATGGCGCCCTTTAAGCCGAATCCTTTGCGAAAGTAAGTCTGTTCCACGCGGTCAATCTAACAGCACGCCGCGGCCGCCGCGGACCGCGTCGAGCACGCGCTGGACCCGCCACCCATCCATGAACGTCGCCGGCTCCCCCTGCGGCGCTTCACCGGCGATCACGCGAACCATATCGCGCAACAGCCGCACGAACGAGCGCGCCCACATGTTGTTCGGCTTCACGTGCTCGACGAGATCATCGCGCGCCGAAATGTCCTCGAGTGGCCCGCCCGGCTTGCCGAGCTCGAGTTTCGTCTCACCGGTAAGCAGCAAGGTCCCTTCACTTCCCGTCACCTGGCCGAGATGTCCGGCGCCATGATGCGCGACCGCGCTGAGCGTAATCGTGGCCGCGACGCCGTTCGCCATGCGAATCGCGCAGCTCGTGAAGTCGTCACTCGTCACTGCACGCGGGACGCCCGCCTCGTCGGCACGATGCTTCACGTAGGCTTCGGCGAATCCCGCGACGTAGGTCACTTCGCGCCCGGTCCAGAACCGACAGAGATCGACGAGGTGCGATCCGACCGCCCCGAGAATCCCGCCACCGCGGGACTGGTCGAACCACCAACTCCACGGCGCGTTGAAGGTCTGCGGCCGCCCATCGCCGCGCAGATAGGGTTTCAACGCTAGCTCGATGTGATGAACCTCGCCGATGGCATCGGACCGAATCAGCTCACGCGCGCGGCGCCGGTTGGGTTCGTAGCGTAATTCGTGGTCAATCCACGCGACGCTGTCGGGATGCTGCTGGGATGCTGCCACCATTTGGGAGGCTTCGTAAACGTCGATGGCCATCGGCTTTTCGCACAGGACGTGCTTCCCTGCTTCGAGCGCGGCGATGGCATAGCGCGCATGCGCGTCCGGCGTCGACGACACGACGACCAGATCCACGTCGGGTGACTGCGCCAGCTCGACTCCATCGTCGAACACTCGTGGAATTCCGAATTCGCGCGCGGCCGCGTCAGCGTTGGCGCGGTGGCCGCTCGCGATCGCGCTGGCCTGCGCGCCCGGGACGAACGCGAGCGCCGGCAACTGCACCCGGCGCGCGAACCCGGTGCCGATAAAGCCGATCCGAACCGTGCCGGACTGCGTCACGGCGCGTACCGGCAGGGCACCGTGTCGCCGGGTGGAGCGAGCGGGAGGTCCCGAAAATCGATCCACGCATGTTGGCGAATTGCGTTTTCTATTCCGGATCCCACGATGTGCGTGGTGATCGCATCGCCGCTCCGTTCCACGTCGACCGAGCCGCTGTCGATGGCGAAGCCATGAGGGACCTCACGTATCAGATAGCGCACCGCCACCTGTGCACCCGGCACGGTAATGCTGTCGCCCGGCGCGGTGATTGAATACGGACCTGCGATCAGACTGTCGCCGTAGTGCAGCCGCACAAGCACGCCTGTGCCCTGCGGGCTGACTGCTTCGAGTAACAACGAACGACCGTCGATACAACGGCGGGTGGCGGCGGGCAAGGCGAAACGGATGGTATCGCGCGGCGGAAACGCGACGGTGGCCTCCAATCGTAACGGCTCGTCGGCGGGTGAATTGCAGGCCGTCAACACCAACAGAGCCGAAACGCGTTTCAGCGCGCGGATGACGCGACTCCGAGTCTGTTACGGGCGGACTCAGGACTCAGGGTGTGCGGCGCCAGAGCCTGTATCAGTCCCGCCGGCAGCGCGTGCGGTTTGAGCCGTTTGCGATCGACGCATACCAACACCATCCACCCAGCAGCGCCGAGTGCCGCGGTATCGGCGCGCAGCACATCGAAGTGAAGCGTCAGCGACTTCGTCCCAACCTTACCGACGTACGCGGCAATCCGGAGACGGTCGTCCAACCGGGCAGGCCAAAAGAATTCACTGTGGACGGCTTTGCGCGGAAGAAAAATGTCGTACTCGTCGAACATGCGATTGTACGCGAGGCCGCAGTGGCGGAACATCTCCGTTTCGGCGATCTCGAAGAGCCGCACGTACGAGCCATAAAAAATGATTCCCGCAAAGTCCACGTCGGACCAGCGGACATACTCTTCAATGACGAACGGTGTCGGCGGTGCGGGGGACCCCATCCGCCGGTGAAGCTAGACCGCTACGGATTGGCGCGAAAGCCTTCCATACCGTAGGACTTGAGGCGCCGCCAGAGTGTCGTCCTGCTTATTCCCAACCGGCGCGCGGTCTCGGCGAGTTTCCCGCTCGTGCCCTGGAGCGTGTCGGCTATCGCCTGGCGTTCGCGTTCGGCGAGCGTGAGAGACCCGGCCACTGGAAGGATGGCAGCTTCACCCAGTGTCTGCGTGCCGTTCTTCAATGGAGCGAATCGAGCACCGAGAGTCTCGAGGAGATTCCGGACATCGCCGTTGGCTCCGTCGACGACGCGTCGCGCGGAACTGTTGGTGTAAAGAACACGGCCTTGCGGATCGAAGACGACAACGCCCTCACTCAGCGAGTCGATGACCGCGCGAACGAGAGGCGAGAAGGTGGAAGGCGTGCCGCCCGCAGGACTGATTGGTTTATCGATCATTAGTTGGTAATCCTCATACAATCGTAACCGGGGCAATGTTTCATATATGGCTGCGGAGCCGTTAGGGTCGTGTCAAGTTGAGACTCGGATCGACCCCAAAAGGTTGCTCCTCGAAGGTCGTCTTGCGGTAGCTAGGGATTCCCCCATTATTGACCTATCGGACAAGCATGCCCAAAGACGCCAGCGCCACACGCTCCGGGATTTTGGCGGCCGCGGTCGACACACTCTGTCACGGCGGGGTTGAGGAGTTTACGCTCGATGCGGTCGCCCGCCGCGCTGGGGTGGTCAAGGGTCTCGTCATTTACCATTACGGCTCACGCAACCGTTTGCTGCGGGCAGCCGCCTCCCGCATAGCAGAAACACGGACTGCGGCGATCAGTCGGGCGTTCAGCTCAGGTTTCTCGACAACGGCTCTCGACGCTTGTTGGGAGGAGTTGCGCCGTCAGGCGGAAGACGGCACGGCCCGGGCGTGGCTGAGTTGTTGCGCCGCAGGGCTTATTGATCGATCGGTCAATAACCGAGGTTTTGAGGATGTGGCGCGCGACGCCTTGATCGACGGCTGCGCGACAGGGCTCGCGACCGGGGTCCCGCTCGCCGACGTGCGAGATGCCTACGACGCGCTTTGGCTCGCCCTGTTGGAGGTTACCGACAAGCAGGGCTAGCGGCGCCGCGGCCTACGCCCGCCGCGCATCACGCGCGCTCGATGGCTCGCACCCAGGCTGCGCAGGCCCTTCCGCAACTCATCGAGTGAGCTGGCCCGCACCGCCTCATGCTTTCCTCGGATCACCGTGAACCGGACCGGCCGGTCGAAGGTTGGCAGGTCTCGTGGGTGCAGGCGGCGTGCCTGCCCCTCTTTTAGTCGCAGTCGAATCACGCCCCCGACGCCCTGTTCTACGTCGTAGTCGACGGGAACGCGATCACCATACAGAAAAACCGACGAGGGCAGGGAATCGAGCCGCGCGCGCTCACTCTCCGAAATCGCGCCGTCAGGATCGATGGCGATCCGGGTCGCGATAAAGTCGTCCCACGAATTTACGCGGCGGAGCTGCGCTGCCAGCTGCTCCGCCAGGCCTTCGGCACGAGCCTCGTTCAGCCGCCCGCCCGAGCGCCGCCAGTAATGGCCGAAACGCTCCAGCGCACGGCGTACCCTCGCTTGGTCCGGATGCGGCGTCTCTCCCGCCAGCAATGCCTGAACCAGTGCTCGTTGCGCGGCATCGGCGAGCTCGGGAGGAAATGGACTGCGTAATGGCTCGACGTCTCGATCGAGCGTGAAGCCGAAATACTCCACGATCCGGACGACCATCAGTCCCTCGCGACGTCGCTGCCGCTCGAATACAACCTCCGCCCCGCCTCGACGCGCGTTGCGGCGAATGGCGCGCTCGGGGATCTGCGTCCCCTCGATGCTGGCACGCGGCACACCAAACCGATCAGCGAAATAGCGCAATGTCCCGGCAATCGCGCCCCAGCTGCCGCAGACGGAGCTGCGACTCACACGCGCCTCGCGCCCGTCCGCGGTTTGCTCGTCGATCACAAGGTCAAATGGCATGATCTTGGCCAAAAGGTCAGCAAAAAGTTCCAGCGTTTTGCGATCCCCGTAAGCCAACTGTGCAGGAAGGGGGACCTCGAGTTGCCGGTAGACCGAGGCCGTCCCCAGCGCGATGTCCTCGATGGCTTTGACCAAAACGCCACGCTCCTCCGCCCAGCGCTCGATGTCTTCCTCTCGGAAAAGATGACGGGGGAGGCCGTACACCTCGCCGAGGTAGCCGTGCTTGTTTACCGCCTCGGCGTAGACGTTGTACGCAGTGATGTGGTCGGAGCCCGGGACAATCAGTCCACGAAGCTGACGCTCCTCGCGGGTCATGCGATGCAGCGATTCGATATTGGCCGTGACAGCAACAAGTGGAACGAGCTCTGGGCCGGCATGATAGAGCAGTTCGCCCCAGGGACGTTCCACCGGCATGGCTTCGACGTCGCGGCCGTAACTCGTTAGCCTACCGTTCTCTACGAGCCCCCTCCCGGTGAGGACGGCTACGCTGTCTCGATACGCCCGACGGTCGAGTGGAACTGGAAGATCCAGTTCCCTGGCGTCGACGCCGATAGCCGCGCACGTGATCGCGACGCGTTCGGCGTCGCCTGCCAGTTGGAATTCGGGGGCTGTCGGACGCAAGTTCGCGAAGACTAGGTCGCGATCACTGAGGATATAGACCTCGCCCCGCTCGACGCGACCGTGTACGCGACCGGCCATCTGCAATATCTCGTTGGCGCCCAAGTACGTGCGGGTGAGCACGTTCTTGCCACGCTCGACCACGTTCGTGTAGCGCGCATCGTAGATCACGACAGTATCAAGGCCTCGAATATTGAGGGCCGACTGCCCCGCCGCGGTCATCGCCAGGAGGAACGGGCGTTTGACCAAACCGTCAAGAAACGGACGGATCACGCGGATCGGCTCCCCTCCGTGATAGAATGCCGTCGCCAGGTTGGGCCACCGATCACCCAGCTCGCCGGCGATCTGCTCCACCTCGGCGCGTGTCGGTACAAAGACCGCGACCCCGCGGCGCTCCCGCATGACGCGCTTGACGAAGCGGTCGTTCAGGAACTCGAGCGGCTGCTCTGCCAGAACGTTGACTTGCGCCGCGCGCGCCGGATCGAACGCTCGCGTCTCCAGCACCTCGGCCGAGGCCAGGTAGTCGGCATAGAAAGTCGGATCGACCGTCGCCGACAGCCAAATGAATCGGCACTTGGCGCGCTTGCCGAGCGCCAGGCACAACTCCATCTCTGCGGAGGTTTGATGGATCTCGTCGACGACCAGGGTGTCGTGGGCGGTGATGAGACCGTCTTGAAACCAGCGCCGCGCGATTCCGGTGGTGACTATCACCACGTTCCACGTGGGTGTTTCGGGAGTCGCTTCACGCTCGCGGTTGACGACACCCACTTTCAGCGGTGCCCGCAGGATGGTTTCCGCCATGCTGCGGATCGCGAGCGTTTTGCCTGTCCCCGTGCCCGCTACGATGCCGAATCCAAGACCTGAGCCGGCGAGCCGGCGGATGTCGTCACCATGCTCGCGCTCGAGCAGCGTTTCTAGCGTGAGGCCCAGTGCTAACTCGATTGTTTCGCACGCCGCCCGCGTGGGGGCGATGACGATTACGCGACCGGTAGGCGGTTCGGCTGCGAGAAATGCCTGGCGATCTGGAGGAAGAAAATGGTCGCGAGCAATGCGCACCGTTGGAATATAGAGGCCTCACGGGGTTATCAGTCGCGATGACGATGATGGCGGCGCACGTGGTGACGGTGCCGGCGAACGACGATGACGCGCGGCTCCTCCACAATGATCAGCGGCCCGCGGTGATAGTAGGAGCGATACCGGTGGTAGTACCGATGAGTGTGTCGATGATGATAGGGACGGCCGATGACGATATGAGCCGCAACGTATGGGTCTCCAAAACTGAGCGAGACTCCAACGCGGGTTTGGGCCTGCGAGACTCCAGCCATAAGCCCGAACAGCAATCCAACAAGAATGAGTGTGCGTTTCATTGTTACCTCCTCGGCCGCTCTCTGAGGAAGCGGCATGCCAGGAAGTAACTATCGCGCCTACAGCAGGTTAGCTGATTACTGAGATGTGAGCCTGTCCGTTCTTGGCGACAGGTGTCCGTTCAATCGCGAGGGCTCAGTCTCCTAAGCTGGTACCCAGGTCACGGGCGGTCGCGATCGTGTCGGAGTCGAGGGAGACCCGCCGCGGAGTCGCAAGCGCCTCGGCGATGGGCACGGGCACGATGCGCGGCGGTTGCAGCGCCACCATCATCGCGAACTTCTGTTCCGCAACGAGTCGAACCGCCGCGGCGCCGAATCTCAGCCCGAGGATACGGTCGAACGTCGTCGGACTGCCGCCGCGCTGAAGATGTCCGAGGACCAGGGAGCGGGTTTCTTTCCCCGTCATTTCCTCGATTGAGTGCGCCACTTTGTCGGCAATTCCCCCCAGCCTGGCATGCTCGGGGTCGATCAGCGACACCGCGCCGCCTTTCGGGACCGCGCCCTCCGCAACAACCACGATGCTGAAGTGCCGGCCCTCCGCTTCGCGGCTGCGAATCTTGTCGCACACCTTGTTGATGTCGAAGGGGATTTCGGGAATGAGAATGATGTCGGCCGACCCAGCAAGGCCCGCGCTGAGCGCGATGAATCCCGCGTGCCGGCCCATCACTTCGACTACCATCACGCGTTCGTGGCTCTCCGCCGTCGAGTGAAGCCTGTCTATCGCATCGGTCGCGATCGATACCGCCGTATCGTAACCGAACGTTGCCACCGTGCCGCCGACGTCGTTGTCAATCGTTTTTGGAACGCCGACGAGTGGGATTCCTTTCTTACAAAGCTCGAGCGCGATTCCTAAGGTCCCGTCGCCGCCGATCGTGATCAGCGCATCGAGACGATTGGCCCGAAACGCGTCCACCAGCTCCTGGCTACGATCGCGCTCGTCCCAGGAGCCGTCCGGGCGTTTCATACGCCATTTCAGGGGATTTCCGCGATTCGAAGTTCCGAGAATCGTGCCGCCGAGATGAGTGATGCCGCGGACCTCATTGGGGCCCAGCGGCATCAGGTCGGACTCGCCGAGCAAGCTGCCGAAGCCCCGGCGGATGCCCAAACACTCCCACCCGCGGTGCACCGCCGAGAGGACGGCGGCGCGGATGACGGCGTTGAGCCCGGGGGCATCGCCGCCACCGGTGGAGATCGCGATTCTCACTTCTTCCCGGCGACCACCTCGCGGATCAAACGCAGCACCTCGCCCGCCTCGGCGTGGCGCTTGGAGGATTTCTTGGAGAACACACGTTTGCCGTCGAGATCCACTTCGAAGACGCCGCCGGAGGATTGCACCAACCGGATCTCAGCCTGCGGGTAGGCATTCCGGATTTCGGCCGCCAGACCGGTGGCCCGTGGCTCGTAGTTTCAGACGACGCAGAATTCGATCGTGACGGTCATGGCGTAAACGATAGTCGCGCTTGACACACCGCGCCACGCCGCCGACTTTGCGCGTCACGCTCATGCGGCCAGCGCTGATCGTCCGCCTCGCTGTTTCTCTCGCCGCGCTTGCCAGCTTCGGTGCCGGAATCATCGCGTACACCAGTGGAAGAGCGCCGGCCAGCCCGAACCTGCCGCTCGTGGGGGCGTTGCTCATCCTTGTCGCCGCGCTATCGCGACGCTATGGCATCGCGTTGCCGGGCAACGGTTTTTCATCCTACGTCCTCGGCGTAATGCTCTTTACAATCCTCGATCGCGGGTGGGCGTTCACCGCCATCGTTGCGCCGTTCGCGATGCTGGTCGGTGACATCTTTCTGCGTCGCTTGCCGCTGCGCGCCGCACTGGCGAACGCTGCGCATCTCACGACTGGATCGGCGCTGGTGGGCTGGATGTATGCGCGGCTCGGTGGAACGTCCGGTGCCGGCGCTCTCGCGCTCGACAATCTAGCGCCGCTGGCGCTCACCATCGTGCTGCTGCCGATCATCGTGAACGGCACTTTCTATCTCCAGCTCGCGCTGGATCGGACGGTCGCGTGGGTGGACGCGCGACTCACCATGCGCTGGGAGACCATCGTCTATCTGGTGTCTGCGGCTCTGGCCATCGCGTGGTTGACCCTGCTGCATAGCGCCGTGCCAATAGCGCCGCGCCTGTTCCTTGGCGGCGCGCTGGGACTGGCTACCGCAGGGACCGTGTACGTCCTGCGACTCGGCGTGCGGGCCGACGAGCTGAATCTCGTTCAGCGCCTGGCCCAAGTGATCGCCGCGGAGCTGACGTTGAGCCGCAGTTTTGAGCGCGTGCAGCAGCTCACTCGCCAGCTCGTGCCGTGGGAGCAGATGGGCTTTGCGCGCTACGATCCTCGGACTCGGCAAATGGAGCTGGTCGTGGACACGGCCGCGACCGCCCCTGGGAGCGCGCAGGGAACGGCGTTCCGATTCGACGCGGACGCAGGGTTGGCCGGCGAAGCGATCCGTCTGCGGCGGCCCGTCGTCGCGCACGGTCTGGTCCGCGACCAGGTGGCCGTACCGAGCGCGGAGACACCCGGATCGGAAGTACTGGTGCCGCTCTATCACGGGGGCAACCTGGTAGGGTTGTGGAGCGTGCGGCACTCGGACCCGGCCATGTACCGGCAATCGGACGGCGACCTGCTCGAGTTGCTCGCACCGCAGCTCGCGCTCATGGTCGCGATCGACGGTTCGCTGCGGCCGGTGACTGGCGCCTCCGATCAGACGACGCAGTACGTCGAGACGCTCAGGACCGCTACCGAAGAAATCCACGCGTCGAGCCAGGAAGTCACCGCGTCGGCGCGCCGGGCGAGTCAGGGCGCCGGACATGCGGCCACACTCGTGAAGACCGCCGGCCATGAGGCTGAGCTGCTCAAACACAGCGCGGCGGAGCTTGCCACAGCCGGCGACCGCACGCGCGAAGCCGGCGCCCAGATGGAGAAGACGGCGGACCGAGTCCGCACGGGGACGCAGACCGCCGTGCAGCAGCTGACGGACCTGCGCGCGACTACAGAGGAAAGCGCTGCTGAAGTGGGACGTCTGCGCGACGTCGCCGCGCAGGTAGAGAAATTCTCCGAAACGATCGGCTTCGTAGCCAATCAGACGAACCTCCTGGCCCTCAACGCCACCATCGAAGCCGCGCGTGCCGGGATCCATGGCCGGGGATTCGGAGTGGTCGCCGATGAAGTGCACAAACTGGCGGAGGCAAGTGGGCGCGAAGCACGTAATGTCAGCCGGTCGGTCCAGGATACACGGCGCGCGTTGGACCGCGCAGCCCAATTGATCGAGCGGATCCGCGGCGATCTCAGTCAGGTCGTCCAGAGCTCCGCCCCCTGGGTCCAAGACTTGGGCCGCATCGCCGAAGCCGCAGCGGACACCGCGCGAGCCGGCAAGCAGGTCGCCGACATCGGACGACAGAGCGCCGAGCTCGCGACAAAGATCACCGAAACTCTCACGCAAGCTCGCAACAGCGCGCAGGCTTCCACGCAGGAAACCGAAACGGTCGCCGCCGCGGCCGCCGAACAACTCCAGGCGATCCAAGACCTCGCCCGTGGCGCGACTCAGCTCTCCACGCTGGCCGAGCAGTTGTCCCAGGCGCTGCGATTCATTCGCGGGAGCAATGGTCATCCGTAAACTCGCGGGCACGGTCGGAGCTGTGCTCGTCGCGAGTGTCGTGGTCGTGGGCTGCAGCGGAGACAGTCAGAGTAGCACGCCGCCGGCAGCAATCGATTACGTCGCCGGCGCGATCGAGCCGCTGGTCGAACGGGGCGAGCGCATCGCCATCGAGGGTTTCGGTTTCGGCACGGACCGCGGCACCGTGCGGTTCACTCGCGTTGGCGGCGGGTTTGTCGAGGGAGTGGTCGCCGATTCCGACTGGACGCCATTTGCAGTCACGACGGTCGTTCCGGATTCGGCGGCCTTGGGGCGACAAGCGCTCGACATCCTCACCGCGACCGGGACCGAGATCATCTCGACAATCCATGTCCTGGATAGCGCTTTCTTCAATCCCCTCACGCTGACCTGGGTCGCGCGCGACACGTACCCGGGCGCGCCACTCGGCATCGCGCTGACCGCGGCGTCCTTCCCGAGCGGCGGCGATTTACGAACCACGCTGTACGCGGCAGGTGGCGCCGAGCCGCCTTTGATGACGCCCGACTCCGGCGTGTACGTCGCGCGGGTGAGCGCTGGTGGGGCAGGCGCGATCGAGCCGTGGACCCGCCAGCGCGATACGTCCGATCCGGCGCTCAGCCGGGTACTCCCCGTACGACGCGGGTTCGCCGCGGCGGCGGTCGCGACGCCCCACAACTCGCGGTTTGCAGGCACCGCGCTGTACGTGATCGGTGGAACAGACCAGACCGGAGTGCCACAGGCATCCGTGCTCGGAGCGAACGTCACACCCGACAGTGTCAGTGCGCGATTCGTGTTCCTCGAACCGCTGCCCGCGCCACGCGCCGGGGCGATCGCCGTCGTGCGGCGCGGCAGGATCTATGTGATCGGTGGAACCGATGCGTCGGGCAGGCCGCAGAGCACGGTGTTCATGGGCCGGATCGGATTGGACGGGCACATCGATGGCTGGTACGTGGCGCCTCCCTTGCCGGCGCCACGCGCCTACGGAGGCGGGCTCGCGCGAGGCGAGTGGGTAGCCGCGCTTGGGGGAGTAGCCGACAGCGTACCCCTGGGAGGCGGCACAGATGCTGGATTATCCAGACTTGTGACGGGGGATACAGCGAGGGTGAGCCTGTTGACGGGATTCTTCACCGGTGCTTGGCAGTCTGCTGGAGGCCTTTTGCCCGAAGGCCGGTCTCAGTTTGCCGTACTCGATCTTGGCGAGACGGCGCTGGTGGTCGGTGGGATGTACGCCGGCGCGTCGAGTAACGGTGCCGAGACACTTGCTGCGACGGTCACTGACGGTTCGGTGGGTCCGTTTACGGGCCCGGTGGGCACGAATCGGATTGCTGACCTGACCTGTCTCTCCGCGCCGGCCGGTACGCTGGTTGGTCCAGCCGGAGTCAGTTGGCGCGAGACCGACGGAAGTGCCCGCGGGCTTGTGGTTGGCGGGCTCGATTTGGCCACCCTGACGCGCCGGAGTTGCGCGTGGGGGTTCTGAGCGAAACGCCGATTATCAACGTTCATTGCCCTAACCCGGGGATTCCGACATGCGCTCGCGAACGGTCCTTCTGGTGCACTGCCTCGTGGCCCTTCCCGTGATTTCCACGGCCCAGCAGCGCACACATCAATTCGAAATAGGAGCGTTTGGCTCCTTCACGCGCTACGATCAGGCGTTCTCGCTCGGCAACCAAATGGGCGGTGGCGGCCGCCTCGGCTACTTCTTCAACCCCACAATCGGAGTCGAGCTCGATGTCGGGTACCAACAGCCCTCTCCGACCTCCGGCGGAGGAGCGGCCACGCTCAGCCTGGGTGGCGGAAGTCTCGTCTTCAACTTCGGCAACGAGAAGAACCTGTTTTACGTCCTGGGCGGCTATTCACGCCTGAGCTTCGCCGACAATGCCGCTTACACCTTCGATGACAACGCCATGCACGGGGGGATCGGGGACAGGATCTTCCTGAACGACCGCCTCGCGCTGCGGCTCGAGGGTCGCGCTCTGTATGCACCCAACACAAATCACACCGGCGGCGGCTGGGCGGGTCACATCGTTGGCTCGGCGGGCCTGGCGATTTTCACCGGCCCGACAAGAGTCAGTGATCTTGATGGGGACGCGATTGTCGATAAGAAGGATACCTGCCCCAACACGCCCAAGGGCGCGTCGGTAGACCCGAAAGGGTGTCCGAGCGATTCCGACGCCGACGGCGTCTACAATGGTCCCGACGTCTGCCCCAACACGACCGGCGGTGCAGAGGTCGATGCCCGTGGGTGCCCGACGGATAGCGATGGCGACGGAGTCTACAACGGTCTCGATAAGTGCCCCAACACCTCGACGACCAGCGGCGCCCGCATCGACCCCACCGGCTGCCCGGTGGATACCGATCACGACGGGGTCTTCGACGGTATCGACAAGTGCCCCGGCACTCCGACGGGCAAGGAAGTCGATGCGGTCGGATGCCAGCGCATCGTGGACACCGATGTCGATGGTGTCGATGACACCAAGGACAAGTGTGCCGGCACCACCGCGGGAACGCGCGTCGATTCCGCCGGCTGTCCAATTCTGTTCCCCGAAGCCAGAACCGCTGTCGTGCTGCGCGGCGTCACGTTCGAGCCGGGGCGCGCAGCGCTCAAGCCGGATTCGTACACGATTCTGGACATCGTCGCGACCTCGCTGGTCGGGAACGCCGACATCAGGGTCGAGATCGCGGGTCACACAGATGCGACAGGATCGGCGGCAACCAACACCCGCCTATCGCAGGCCCGTGCCAATGCGGTGATGGCCTACTTGTTGACCAAGGGAGTGGCGCCCAGCCGGATGATCGCGAGGGGTTATGGTCCGTCGCAGCCGGTCGCGCCTAACTCGACGCCGGATGGCCGGGCGTTGAACCGCCGTGTCGAGCTGCGGAAGCTCAATTGAGACTCGCGCCGGTACTTCTGCTTGGCGTAGCATCCCTGAGCGTCTCACCCGTGGCGGCGCAGAACGCGCGCCGCTACGAGGTGGGGTTGTTCGGCTCGTTTACGAGATACGATCAGACGTTCACCGGCCTCGATAGGGAAACCGGAGGCGGCGCGCGGTTCGCGTACGCCTTGAACTCGAAGGTTAGTCTCGAAGTCGAAGCGCTGTTCCAAACCCCCGTAACGGGCGTGACGTCCGGCGAGCTCTCCCCGGTTATCGGGTCGGCGAGCGTCGTCGGCTATCCGTTCAACGCAGATCGCATGTCGATCTTTGTCTTAGGGGGCTATTCCCGCCTCGATTTCGGCAGTGCCGCTCCATACGACTTCACGGATGGCGGCTTTCACGGAGGCGCCGGCGCCAAGTTCTTCCTCAGCTCGCGCATCGCGTTCCGTGTCGAAGCACGCGGGATCTACACGCCCCAGACCCAAAGCACGTTGACGACGGGCAGCGTGACCCATCTCGTCGGATCGGCGGGATTGTCGTTCTTCCAATCGAGCGGCGCACCGGCGGCCGACGAAGATCGCGACGGCGTCTCGGACGGGAAAGACGAATGTCCCGCGACGCCGACGGGCGCGAAGGTAGATGGTCGCGGCTGCCCGAGCGACGATGACAGGGACACCGTGCTCAACGGGATCGACGCCTGTCCCAACACCCCGGAAGGAGCCACTGTCGACACGAAGGGCTGCCCGAGTGATTCCGACGGTGACAAGGTGTTTGACGGCGTCGATCAATGCCCCGACACGCCCGCCGGTGTGCCCGTGGACGCCAGGGGGTGCTCCGGCGACTCGGACGCCGACGGTGTGAAGGACGGCACCGACCAATGTCCCAATACGCCGCTCGGCGCGACGGTGGATCCAAGCGGATGTCCAATCGACAGCGATCAGGACAACGTATGGGACGGGCTCGACAAATGCCCCAACACTCCGGCCGGTGCGACGGTCGATGCGACTGGCTGCCCATTGGATTCGGACGGCGACAAGGTGCCGGATGGCACCGACCGGTGCCCGGACACACCACCCAACACGCCGGTCGACTCGTACGGCTGCCCAGTGGACACCGACCACGACGGCGTCGGTGACGGGCTCGATAAATGCCCCAACACGCCTCCCGGGACCAGGGTCGATGCGGACGGTTGTCCGATCGCAAATGACACCGACGGCGACGGCGTGACCGATCCCAATGACCGCTGTCCCAACACACCGAAGGGCTCGCGGGTCGACGAGCATGGCTGCCTGTTGCTCTTCGAGACGGTGGCCCCCGCGGTTGCCGGTGCCGTGGCGGTTACCGCAGCCCGTCCCACGCTCATCCTCACGGGCGTCAACTTCGAATCCGGCCGCTCGGTCCTCACGGTGTCGTCGTATGCCGCGCTCGATCAGGTCGCGGCGTCACTGGTGGCGAACCCCGAGATCCGTATCGAGATCGCCGGCTACACCGATTCCACCGGCAGCAAGCGAATGAATCTGGGACTGTCGATGGCACGCGCGGCTGCGGTCCGTGCGTACCTCGCGCGGAGAGGCGTCAGTCCCTACCGGATGCGGGCGCAGGGCTACGGTGCCTCGGGCTACATCGCGCCGAACGCGACACTTGAAGGGCGCGCGAAGAACCGCCGCGTGGAGCTGCATAAACTCAACTGACGGACGGCCGTTGGACCGTCGGACCGAACGGAACCCCCACCCCGACCCCTGTCGCGCGCTGCGACCGGGGTCGGTAATTTTTGGGAACCCACGACGATCCGCGAGCCCCTATGCGCAACCTGATGATCGCACTGCTTCTTCTGTCCAACGGTCCAACGGTCCAACGGGCCGCCGCTCAGACCCGGCCGTGGCAAGCAACCGACTACTATCGGCTGACGGTTGTCACCAACCCGAAGCTCTCACCCGACGGCCGCCGCGTTGCATTCGTCGTGACGACCGTCGTGGAGGACAAAGACCGGCGCCACAACGAAATCTGGATCGCACTGAGCGATGGCTCCGGCACACCGTTCCGCTACACGAGTCCATCGACTGAAGCGTCCAACCCGTCCTGGTCACCAGACGGTTCGCTGCTGGCATTCACGAGCAGGCGGGAGGGCTCCGAGGATGACGTCTGGTTCTTGCGCACAGCGGCGCCCGGCGGGGAGGCCTTCCAGATCAAGGGCGTGCACGCGCTGCCTGAGTTCTCGCGCGATGGAAAGTGGCTGCTATACGAATGGCGAGGCGAAGAGCCCGACAGCATGAAGAAGGAAACGTGGCGCAACCGCGTCTCGCCTGCCGCCATCACCCGCGGGCCCGATCCCAAACGATTCGACGGGCGCGTGTACACGTCGATTCCGATTGTCGCCGATGAGCGCGGCTATCTCGCGCCTCGCGAAACACGCCGGCCGAGCCACCTGTATCTCGTGTCACGCGACGGCGGGACCCCGCGGCAGCTCACGAGCGGCGAGCTGAATCAAAGTGCCCCGGCGTGGTCCCCGGACGGCCGTACGATCGCGTTCGTGCAAGACTCAACAGAAAGATCCGAGGTTCGCGACCAGGTCAGGCCGTCGATCTACCTGCTCACCGTGGCCGATGCCTCGACCCGGCAGCTGGCGACAGGATTCACCGAGAGCACCGATCCCGCGTGGTCACCGGACGGCCGCACGATCGCGTTCGGATGCTCGAAGGGCCGGGGGCTCGAAAACGATATCTGCACGATAGCCGCCAGTGGAGGAACGGGGGGGGCCCGCAATCTCACGGCGGACTGGAGTCTGGATCCGGGCGCGCCCACCTGGTCGGTCGATGGCAAGACGATCTACTTCAGCGCGGAGACGCGCGGCAGCGTGCATCTGTTCGCTGTGGACGCTACGGGTGGACCGGTGCGCCAAGTGACGAGCGGCGAGCGCCAACTGCGCGGCTTCTCGATCGGCGCGGACGGCCGGTCAGTCGCGTACACCGCGAGCGATATCACACATGGAACGGAGCTCTATGTCGCACCGCTAGCCCGCACCGCGCAGGAGCGCCGGCTCACGTCGTTCAACGATTCGCTCTTCAAGCAGATCGCCGTCATTCCCGCCGACACGTTCTGGTTCACGGGCGTCGGCGGGTTGAAGATCCAGGGCTGGTTGATGAAGCCGTACGGCTATCAACCGGGCAAGCGCTATCCTCTGGTGCTGTCGATTCACGGCGGGCCGCACTCGAATTACGGCAACGTGCTCTTCCCGGAGTTCCAGATGCTCGCGGGTCAGGGCTACTGGATGTTGTTCACGAATCCACGGGGCTCGAGCGGCTATGGCCACGATTTCACATTCTCGACGCGCGGCCGTTGGGGAATGGAGGATTATCAGGATTTGATGCAGGCGGTGGACGTGGCGATCGCGCGGGCACAGGGCGGCGTGGACACGACTCGCATGGCGGTGCTCGGCGGCTCCTACGGCGGGTTTATGACCAACTGGATCGTGGGCCGCACGAACCGGTTCCGGGTGGCGCAGACCGACCGCTCGATTTTCAACTGGTATTCCTGGTACGGCTCATCGGACGCGCAGGGCCTCACCGATTACGAATTCCACGGCACGCCGTGGGAGAGCGATTCGCTCTACCGCGCGCTGTCCCCGATGACGTACGCGAGCAAAATGCGCACGCCGATGCTGATCGTGCACTCCGAAGACGACAAACGCACACCCATCACGGACGGCGAACAGCTGTTCGTCTCCCTGCGCAAACGCGGTGTTCCGGCGGAGTTCGTGCGCTATCCGCGCTCCTACCACGGCCTTTCGCGCACCGGACCGCCGTGGTTGCTGGTCGACCGGTTGGAGCGCATTCGCACCTGGTTTGCGCATTGGATTGGGACGGGTGACGCGCCGCCCGCAGCCGCTGCCGGCCTGCATTGACGCTGCCTCGTCGTCTCGTCGCTTCGCTGTTCGCAATGGTCCTGGCTGGACCGCTGACGGCTCAGCGGCCGCCTCAGGTGCGCCCTTCGCCGCCCCCCGCCGCCGCCTCATCTCGCCGCCCTCCGCCGCCTGCTGTTATTCCCACGCCGCGGTCGATCCTGGGCTTTGAGCCGGGCGACGATCGCAAGCTCGTGGAATGGCCAGTCTTGGTGCGTTATTTCGAAGCGCTGGCCAAGGCGAGCGATCGCATCGAATACCGAGAGCTCGGCAAGACCACGCTTGGCGCGCCGTTTATCGCGCTCGCGATCTCGAGCCCGCAGAACCTGCGCCGTCTCGACTACTACCGGCTGAACAACGCCTCACTCGCCGACCCGCGGGGTTTTCGAACCAGTCGCGCCGCCCGGGAGGCGGTTCAAAACGGCAAGACGATTGTCCTGATCACCTCGAGCATTCACTCGGATGAGGTTGGCGGGCATCTCACGCCCGTCGTCCTAGCGTACCGGCTTGCCACCGACACGAGCGCCGAGATCCGCGAGATCCTGAACAACGTGATCCTGTGGCTCGTGCCGTCGCAAAACCCCGACGGCGTCTCGATTGTCTCCCGGTGGTACCACCGCACGCTGGGCACAGGGGCCGAAGGGACGGATCCGCCCGAGCTCTACCATCACTACACGGGACACGACAACAACCGCGACTGGTACGCATTCACCCAGGCCGAAACACGTCTCACGGTGGACTCGCTTTACAACGTGTGGCACCCGCAGATCGTCCACGACATCCACCAGATGGGATCGCAGGGCGCACGCCTGTTTCTTCCACCGTACCTCGATCCCATCGAGCCGAACGTCGACCCGTTGTTGGTCGATGGCATCAATGCGCTCGGCACGGAGATGGCATGGGACCTCGCGTCGCAAGGGAAGACCGGGATCTCGATCAATGCGACGTACGACGCGTGGACGCCGGCGCGGGCCTATCAGCATTACCACGGAGCGGTGCGCATTCTGTCCGAAACGGCGAGCGCCGACCTCGCATCGCCCATCGAGATGCCGTTTGACCGGTTGGAGGCACGCTCACGCGGCTTCAACCCGCGTGAGCGGTCGTGGAATTTCCCGAATCCATGGCGGGGCGGCCGTTGGACGATCCGCGACATCATCTCCTATCAGAGCGCAGCCGCGCTGTCATTGCTGGAGCATGCCGCCAGGCAGCGCGCGCGCTGGCTTTCGAGTTTTCTCACGGTGGAGTGGCGGGCGGTGCGCGGCTGGCGCGACTGGCCGTATGCATACGTCATTTCGCCACGGCAGGACTCCGTGGCCGTAAGCGCGCTGCTCGGCATATTGCGCCGCGGCGGCGTGGAAATTCGGAGATCACTGCAAGCCTTCACCCTCCAGGGACAGCGTCTCCCCGCCAACAGCTACGTCATCGTCTTGCGACAACCGTACGCGTCATTCGCCAAGACGCTGCTCGAGGTGCAGCGCTATCCCGACCGGCGGCAGTACGCCGGCGGGCCGCCGGAGCGGCCGTATGACGTCACCGCCCATACGCTGCCCCTGCTGATGGGCGTGACCGCGCTTGCGGCGAATGACTCGCTGCGCGTACCGCTATCATCGCCCATCACGCCACGGACCATCACGCCCGTCCCTCCTGTCCCCGTTGCGGAGCGGGGGTCAGTGGGCGAAGGTCCACGCATCGGACTTTACAAATCCTATCACGCGTCGATGGACGAAGGGTGGACGCGCTGGGTCTTCGATACGTGGAAAGTGCCGTATACCTCGCTCGTCGATTCCGTGATCCGGGCCGGGAACCTGAGGAACGAATTCGACGTCATCGTGCTGCCGGATCAGTCGCCACGCGATATTCTCGAAGGTCTGCCCGCGCGCTACCCCGCTCCATTTGCCGGCGGCCTCGGCTCCGAAGGCGGCGACGCCCTACGACAGTTCGTCGCCGATGGCGGGACGCTGGTCGCGCTCAATGAGGCGAGCCGCTTCGTGATCCAGGCGTTATTGCTGCCAGTGCGCAATGTCCTCGAGGCAGTCGGCGACGAAGACTTCTACGCGCCGGGATCCATCTTCCGCCTGCAGCTCGACACCACACAGGCGATCGCGCGCGGTTTGCCACGGGAAACAATCGGCTGGTTCCAGGGAAGTCCGGCCTTCGAAGTGCTCGATTCCACGGTTGCGCGGGTGGTGGGGCGCTGGCCCAGCGATCCGGAGCGCGTCCTGCTTTCCGGCTGGGTACTGCGGCCTGATCGGGTGGCCGGGAAGGCCGCGATAGTCGAGGTGCAACAAGGAACGGGACGCGTGATCCTGTTTGGACTGCGGCCGCAGTATCGCGGGCAGAGTATGGCTACCTACCCT
>DATFEG010000026.1:0-29091 GCA_035251445.1 Gemmatimonadales bacterium
CCAGGTTTCCGTTCACGCGATCGCCGGCGCCCGCTATACCACGGCTCTCGTGCACGACGAGATCGTCGTGCCCGTCGATGCGAAGCCTGGTATCGGACCGGCGCTCACCCTGAGCATCGGCGAGCGCACGAACGGCCCCTGGACACCCGAAGCAGGTCTCGACGTTTCATGGGCGGCATTACACCGCCACGAGAACGGTGAGGCGACCAAATTCAACTCTATAACGGTGATCGCGTTTACGGTCGGGGCGCGTCGTGAAATCAGTCCCGGTCTAGCGGTGCGCCTGGGGATTGGCGGGATCAAGTATCTGCCCGCGGGTGAAACCGGAATGTTTCGGGACGGCTCCGGGCTCTGGGCCGTCGGTACGGCTGGTCTCTACTGGACCCCGACCCAGCTGGGAGGACCAGCCCACGACTTCGGGGTGTCGCTGCGCTATGACATCCATCGGTTTTCGACTCCCGCGCTGCACGCCGACGGCTTCACGTCCGCGCAGCTGGTGCATCGCGTGTCGCTGGGGGTCGGGGCGCGGATTCTCGGCAAGGGCCGAAGCGCACCATGAGACGCGCATGGGTGATCGGCACCGCGCTCGCTGTCGCGTGCAGTGAACCGACAATCCCCGATCGAACGGCCTGGTATGGTTTCGACAATGCCGGTGACGTATTCCGCTGGCCGCGGAACCGGCTACCGGTCCGTTACTATGCCGACACCCGCGCGAACCTGAGCAACAACGTCACGCGCGGATTAGGGGCGTGGGAGACTCAATTGCTGTATGGCGAGTTCACGGCTGAGATGGTGTCCGATTCGAATGTCGCCGACGTCATAGTGACTTGGTTCGATAGCATTCCGCCGGATGCGCCCCCGGATCCCGGTCCGCCCGTATTCGCCTGCGACGGCGTCACCACATTCCTGTTCGATAGCGCGGGCACGACGCTCACGGACCCTATCCGTACGCAAATCCGCATCACGACGGCGCAGGGCTACACTTTGGAACAGGTCGCTGCCTGCGTGCGCCGCGTCATCGTCCACGAGTTGGGCCACACGATGGGGCTGTTACAGGAGAGCCCTGCTCCGGAAGACGTGATGTACCCCACGGTGCAGGTGGCCGTGCCGAGTGGGCGTGACCGCCAGACTTTGCAGGTCCTGTATCACACTGCCCCGACGATCGCGCCGGCCCCGCGCTAGACCGCTTGACACCGCCGTAGCCGAAGTCTTAGCATAACTCCTTCTCAAGGAAGGACTTCTGTCCTTGTCTAGCCGCCGCCAGGAGGCCCTCGACTATCACGCGCGGGGCCGCCCTGGGAAGATTCAGGTCACGCCAACAAAGCCGTTCAAGGATCAGCGGGACCTCTCCCTCGCCTATACACCAGGGGTGGCGGAGCCATGCCTGGAGATCGCCAAGCGCCCCGAGGACGCTTACGTCTACACCGCCAAGAGCAATCTCGTGGCCGTGGTCACCAATGGGACCGCCGTGCTTGGGCTCGGAAACATCGGCGCGCTGGCCGGCAAGCCGGTCATGGAAGGCAAAGGAATTCTCTTCAAGACGTTCGCTGACATCGACGTCTTCGACCTCGAGGTTGGATCCGAGAAACCCGAGGACGTGATTCGTTTTTGCCAGCTGCTCGAGCCGACCGTGGGGGGCATCAATCTCGAGGACATCCGCTCGCCCGACTGCTTCTACATCGAACAGAAGCTGCGCGCCACGCTGGGCATTCCCGTCTTTCACGACGATCAGCACGGTACCGCGATCATCTCGGGCGCGGCATTGCTCAACGCCTTGATTTTGGTCAAGAAGGACATTGCCAAGATCGAAGTGGTGTTCGCCGGCGCAGGCGCAGCCGCGATTGCCACGGCCGAGCATTACGTGCGGCTCGGTGTCGTGCGCGAGAACATCGTGATGTGCGACCACAAGGGCGTGATCTCCAAGGGGCGCGATGACCTCGACGAGTTTAAGCAGCGCTTCGCGAGCGAGACGAAGGCTCGCTCGCTGGCGGAGGCACTGCAGGGTGCGGACGTGTTCGTGGGGTTGTCGGTCGGGGGGATCGTGACCGGCGACATGCTGCAAGGCATGGCGAAACGTCCTGTCATCTTCGCGTTGGCGAATCCGACTCCCGAGATCATGCCCGATGAGGCAAGGAGGGCGCGGCCTGACGCAATTGTTGCGACGGGCCGCTCCGATTTCCCCAACCAGGTGAACAACGTCCTGGGCTTCCCCTTCATCTTCCGAGGCGCGCTCGATGTCCGGGCGAAAAAGATCAACGAAGAGATGGAGATGGCAGCGACCCGGGCGCTGGCCGCGCTCGCCAAGGAAGAGGTTCCGGAGTCCGTCACGCGCGCGTACGGCATCGAGAAGCTCAAGTTTGGCCCCGACTATCTGATCCCCAAGCCTTTCGATCCGCGTGTGCTGCTCTGGGTGGCGCCGGCCGTGGCGTGGGCGGCGATCGCGTCAGGCATCGCGGGACGCATCGTCGACGTAGAGGAATACCGCGCCGAGCTGGAAGCGCGGCTGGGGCCAGAGCGACAAGTCATGCGCGGGCTCATCAGCCGGGCGCAGCAGGACCCCCCACGGATCGTGTTTCCGGAAGGCGACGATCCCCGCGTGCTGCGCGCGGCACGCATACTGGCCGATGAAGGCATCGCCCGACCCATTCTCCTGGGAGACGTCGACGCGATTCGCCGCCAGGCAGATGACGCCTCGCTCACTCTCGAGGAGCTCGAGCTGGTCAATCCTGCCACCGCCACCGATCGTGAGAAACTGGGACGCGAGCTCTGGGAGCGGCGGCAACGGCGTGGCATCACGCTGCGCGAAGCCCAGCGCCGTGTGCTCGATCCGATGTATTACGGTCTGCTGATGCTGCGGGGGGGCCGCGCGGATGCCCTGGTCGCTGGGGAGGAGATCGATTATCCCGATGCGGTACGCCCTGCCCTCGAAGTGATCGGTGTGGAGCCCGGCCGCAAGCACGCCAGCGGCATCTACATGATGATCGTGCGCCAGCAGACGTTCTTCTTCGCCGACACCACGGTGAACATCGAACCGGACGCCGAGACGCTGGCGGAGATCGCGTCCGCCACCGCCAAGTTCGTCAGCCGGCTCGGCATCGAGCCGCGGGTTGCGATGCTGTCCTTCTCGAACTTCGGGTCGGTGAAGCATGCCGCTGCAGCAAAAGTGCAACGCGCCGTCGCACTCCTGCACGAGCGAGAGCCCGACCTGCAGCTGGATGGCGAAATGCAAGCCGATACGGCCGTGGTCGAGCGGATCCTGACCCGAGTGTATCCATTTGCTAAGCTGCGGGGGCCAGCTAATGTCTTGATATTCCCAGACTTAGACGCTGCGAACATCGCCTACAAGCTGTTGGCCCGCCTTGGCGACGCCCAGGCCATAGGCCCTATTCTTGTGGGGATGGACCAACCGGTCCATGTCTTGCAAAGGTTGTCGGAAGTTCCCGATATCGTGAACATGGCGGTGATAGCCGCCGTGGACGCCTTAGAGCATCGCCGCCATGCGCGGCCAACACCCGAGCGATCGTGACGATTTCTCTCGAGCAGCGCGTCTATCGGAATTTGACGCCAACCCAGTTGTACGAGCACGCCGTCCGGCGCCGTGAAGGCGTTGTCACAGCCTCCGGTCCATTCGCGGCAGTGACTTCGCCCCACACCGGGCGCAGCCCCAATGACAAGTTCATCGTCAGCGAGGCGGAGTCGTCCGACCAGATCTGGTGGGGCAAGGTCAACCAGCCGCTCGCCCCGGCGCACTTCGAACGGCTCCGTGCGGACGTCGAAGCGCACCTCCAGAGCCAGGAGCTCTTCGTCCGCGACGTGTACGCAGGCGCCGATTCTGCCTACCGCCTGCCCATCCGCTTCTACACGCCGAACTCATGGCATGCGCTGTTCGTCTACAACATGTTTCTGCGCCCGAGTGACGAGGATCTCTCCCGTTTCGAGCCGGGATTCGAAGTCTTGCACGCTCCCGAGTATCACGCCGATCCGTCGGTGCATGGAACCAAATCCGGTACGTTCATCGTCGTGAGTTTGGCGCAGCGGACGATCCTGATCGGTGGTACGCGCTACGCCGGCGAGCTCAAAAAATCGATCTTCACAATCCTCAACTATCTGTTGCCCCAACAAGACGTTCTCTCGATGCACTGCTCGGCGAACGTGGGACGGGACGGCGCCACGGCGCTTTTCTTCGGTCTCTCGGGTACGGGGAAGACGACTCTTTCCGCGGACGCTGAACGCCAGTTGATCGGCGATGACGAGCATGGGTGGTCGGACGAGGGCGTCTTCAATTTTGAGGGTGGCTGCTACGCCAAGGTCATCAAGCTGTCCCGCGAGGGCGAGCCGGAGATCTTTGCCACCACCGAGATGTTCGGGACAGTGCTGGAGAACGTCCAAGTGGATCCGAGGACGGGGGAGATCGATCTCAATTCATCGCGCATCACCGAGAATACGCGCGCCTCGTATCCCATTCACTACATCCCCAACCACGTCCCGGAGGGAATGGCCGGACACCCACGCGACGTCATTTTCCTCACCTGCGATGCGTTCGGCGTCATGCCCCCCATCGCCAAGCTCACTGCCGACCAGGCGATGTACCACTTCTTGTCGGGATACACCGCTAAGGTGGCAGGCACGGAGCGCGGCGTGACCGAGCCGAAGGAGACGTTCTCAGCCTGCTTTGGCGCGCCATTCCTTCCGCTGCCACCCGCTGTCTACGCGAAGATGCTGGGTGAGCGCATCGAGCGCCACAAAGTGCGCTGCTGGCTCGTGAATACAGGATGGACGTGCGGCCCTTACGGCGTCGGTCACCGGATGGACTTGAAAGACACGCGGGCCATGATTCGCGCCGCTCTTGCCGGGCAGCTCGACCGCGTTCCCACACGCTGCGAGCCTGTGTTCGGACTCGGAGTGCCGCAGCACGTCCCTGGCGTGTCGGACGAGATTCTCGATCCGCGCGCAACGTGGCAAGATCCGGCCGCGTATGATGCTCAAGCACGCAAGCTGGCGGCGCTGTTTCGAAAGAACTTTGAGCAATTCGCTGAGTCCGTTTCGGAGGGGGTTCGGGCTGCGGGCCCAACCCCCTAGCCCCTAGGCCCGAGGCCCCAGGCCCTTGTCTTTCGAGGTCGTTCGCGACCCACTCTGGAACAACATCCGCCTCGAGCCCGAGGCTCTGGCCGTGATCGATACGCCGGCGTTTCAACGCTTGCGCTACGTGCGGCAGCTTGGGCACGCCTTCCTCGTCTACCCCGGCGCCACGCATACCCGGTTCGAGCATGCGCTTGGCACGTATCACCTGGCCGGCCGCCTGACCCAGGACCGCGACATTCGACTCGCTGCGTTGCTTCACGATATCGGGCACTATCCGTTTTCACACGCGCTCGAAGAGGCGGGGCTCCCCCGACACGAGAGTCTGGCGAGCCGCTACGTGCGCAGCGGGGCGCTGGCTACCGTCCTCGAAGAATCCGGCGTTTCGGTCGAACGGCTGCTTCAGCTGATTCAAGGAACCAGCACCTCACCACTCGCCGGCATCGTCGCGGGCTCGCTCGACGTCGACAAACTCGATTACCTCTCACGGGACGCGACGATGTGCGGCGTCCCCTATGGTGTAATCGACGTCGACCGGCTCCTCACGTCGTTGACGCTCACACCCCAGGGCGTCGCTCTCCATGCGAAAGGACTCGCCGCGCTCGAGTCGCTGCTGTTCGCGAAGTATCAGATGTACAGGAATGTCTACTGGCATCACGCGGTGCGCAGCGCGACCGCGATGTTCAAGCGTCTCGTCCGCCGCGCTATTGCCGCGGGTCACGTCTCTCCCGATGACGTCGCGACCGCTACCGACGACGGGCTGAGCCACGAGCTGCAGGCCAGGGATCAGACGGGACTGGCGCGAGCACTGCGCGAGCGCCGCCTCGCAAAGCGCGGACTCGACATCCCGGCGATCGAGCTCCCGACCGAGACCGCGGACTGGCCGTCGCTGGATCCCGATCTATTGGAGCAGGTAGAGATGCGACTCGCCCGCGAGATCGGCCTCGGTGCCGACCAGCTGTTTCTCGATTTTCCCGCAAAGCCGGACATGCTGGAAGTCGCAGTGCCGGTCGTGGGACGGTCAGGAAGCGCCGCCCAACACCTGGGACTGCCGCGCGTCGGCGACGAGCTCCATCGCTCCGCGCAACGCCTGCGCGTGTTCGTGCTCGAACCCGCTGAAGTTCCGGCGCGCGCGATCGTGGAGTTGATGACCTGGCCACGCGAGGAGGTGGAGGCGCGGCTGGAAGGGGAAAAAGCCTTACTTAGCGGGACCGCTGCGCGTTCGGCTGAGTCCTGACGTCGTCTTCCGGCGCCGATGAATCAACTGAATCGACGCGCACGATGATCGCCGTGATGTTATCGAGACCCCCGTGGCGATTGGCTTCTGCGATCAGCGCGTCAACCTCCTCCTGCGGCATTCTGTCGGGAGAAAGCAGCTCCTGCAGCTGGTAGTCCTCGAGCATTCCCGTGAGACCGTCGGATGCCAGCAGGAAGACGTCGCCCGCCCTCACTGTCCCGACGTAGATGTCCGGCATGACATCGCTGTTCGCTCCCACACACCGCGTGATCACGTTGCTGTACGGATGGGTACGCGCCTGCTCGGGAGTGAGGTATCCAGCGTCCACCTGCTCTTGGACGTAGGAATGATCTTTCGTGAGCTGGCTCAGGCGGTTGTCGCGCAATAGGTAGGCGCGGCTGTCTCCCACCTGCCCGATGAGAAAGCGCGTCCCAAACAGTGTCAGTGCGGTCACGGTCGTCCCCATGCCGCGCTTATCATGCTCGGTGAGAGTTCTCTGAAAGATTGCGCCGTTAGCCGCCCGGATCGCGCCCCGCATCCGCTCGGCTACCTGCTCGTCGGTGAGACCGCGCAGCGATTCGAGCTCCCGCGCCACAAAGCGGACCGCCATTTCACTCGCGACTTCCCCGGCGGCATGCCCACCCATGCCGTCGGCGACGACAAAAATCCCCCGGTCGGGCACCAGGATGAGACTATCCTCATTCCCCGACCGGATCACGCCGACATCGGTGCGGCCAGCTGATGTAATGTGCACGTGGTGCCTAGATGAACACCCAGTAAACCAATCCAACGATCACCAGGAGAATTACCGCGCTCGCGCCGCAGCCTTTCGCCTTCTGTTGCGCGACGGGAGGCTTTGCTCCCTTGGGTCTTGCGGCCACCGGTTTCGCACCGGCGGGTTTCGCAGCGACCGGCTTCGGAGGAGGAGCCGCAGGCTTGGGCGGTGGAGGCGTGGGCGCCGGTTTCGGCGCCGGGGCGGGCTCCATGGTCATCGCTTCCATCATGCGCGTCGCCCCGCCTTTGGCGACCGCCGCCGCATCATCCGTCGGCTCGAAGACCAGCCCGATCTCCCCGAAGCGGACATTCGCGCCAGGCGCGAGCGGGGTTTCCCCCTTTACCTGATCGCCATCGACGAACGTTCCGTTAGTCGAGTCGAGGTCTATCAATACCCATACGCCTTCACGACGTTGCAGTTTAGCGTGCGTCGTAGATACCGACTCATCCGTCAAAACCAGATCGTTGTACTCGGCCCGGCCGATGTTGACGACTGGCGTTCTCACCACCAGCCGCTGCCCTTTCTGCGCACCGCTTCGCACGATCAATGCGGCGAGGGCTCCCCCGCCTCCGCTCCCGGACTGCCGAGGGGCCGGGACGGCGGGCGGCGCAGAGGCGCCAGGGGGGCGTGCCGCCGGCATTCCGTGAACCGTCTCTCGCAGGCGCGCGGCCGGCTTCCCGGCTGGCTCTGCTTTCTGCGGAGATGGTGATGGCGCGGGTGCCGGAGCCGGCGTGTCAGCGTAGAAGCGGAATTTCTCTTCACCAATCGTGATCACATCGGCGCGGGCGAGGAGCCGCTGCCCTTCGACCCGCGCTTCATTGACGGATGTCCCATTCGTGCTCGAATCGACTAGCACGTAGCCTTTGGGGGTTTGCACGATTTCGGCGTGGCGGCGAGACACGTCCTTGCCCGAAACGACGACATCGCACGAAGCATCCCGCCCGAATACGAGTGAGGATCCGGCGACCGCGTACTCGCGGCCGTCGGTCAGTGATACGACGCGACCGCCCGTATTGGCGGTCGCCTTGCCACCTTTACTTTCGCTAACCTGCGCAGCGGCTTGGGGTGTGATCGCATGCATGTATTGAGTGCTGCCGCTGCGTCGCTCGTCGACGAACGTCAACTCCTGCCCTGCTACCTCGACCTTGTCGCCGTGTAGCAGCGGCGTGGGCTCGCCGCCCAGGCGAACCCCATTGATCAGAACCTCGGCTTCGGGAACCGCCTTGCTGATTACGGCTTGGCCATCGCCTTCTGTCTTGATTTTCGCGTGAAGTGGGAGGACACCGGGAAAAGCTAGGGAGATGGCGCAGGAAGGGTCTGCACCGAGGAGCACCTCTCCCTGCGGGAGGGAATACCGTTGCCCCGCCCGCCCTCCCAGCTCAAGCAACGCCATGCAATGGCACTCCCGTGTCGGTGGCCAGGTCCGAGAAGTTACGTGCGGGCGTATAACTCGGCAAGCAACCAGAAGTTACAGGACCCCTAACAAAAAGTTAGGTGATGCCGACTGATTCCTCGCGTCCGATCAGTCCGCGGCGCAACCAGTACCAGAAGATCAATGATCCGACGATCACCGTTGCGTAGCTGTTGATGAAACGCCAGATCAGCGTGTAGCTCAGCGTCAGCTCGCGTGGCACGTAGATCGACATGACGGCCGCAGAGGTCAATTCCGCGAGGCCCGAAGCCCCGGGGGTAGGTGCGAAGTAGAGAAGGAACGAAATGAGGGTCTGTAGCAGGAGGATCTCGGTGAAATCCGCCGGCAGCCCCAACACGCGCATGGTGACGTAGCCGGCCAGCAGCTTGTTGGCATGAGACGGTGCCGAGATGATGACGGCCAGCAACAACGTGAACAGACCTTTGGGCGATCCAAAAGCAACCATGCAGTCGTGCGCTCGATCCACGCCCGCGGACAGCTTCTCCATGCGCTGCGCGGCGCGGGGGTTGCGGCGTCCGATCCGGGCCGCGAGCCGTTGAATGAGGCGCTTCACCACGCCAGGAAACACAACGGCCATGATCATCAGCACTCCCAAGATGCCGAAGATCGTCAGGCTGGTCTTGAAGAGGTCGTACAGTGTGATGCCAAGGACGAGGCCATGCTGAGCTAACGACCTGCCCGCGCCCAGCCAGACGGCGATGGGTCCGGCGATGGCGAAGAATGCTACTGTCGAAATGAATGTCACGAGAATCGAGCTGAGAGCGACCGGCACGGGGACGCCGGCGCGTTTCATTACCCACATCGCCATCGGCGCCGAGCCTGATTGAAACGGGGTGAGATAGGCACCCCAAGCGCCGAATCCACCGGCCAGGAACATGTCGGTCAACCTGACGCCCGGGTAGACGTGGCGCGTACAGACCCACAGCCGTAGTCCGCCACCGAACCAGTCCATCGAAGCGAGCACCAGGCCGACCGCCACCCACCCCCAATGGAGCCGCAAGAACGGCGCGAGGAATACGTCAACCCGATCATCGAAACGGACCAGGTAATAGGCAATGAGTATTGCGACGCCGCCGAGTGAGATGAGGGCGAAAAGCTCGAGACCTCGGCGGAGGAGGCGCGGCGTGAGCGCTAGGGCCACGGGGCGAAACTAGGAGCGGTATCCGGTATCCGCTACCCGGTCTCCGCAGGAACTTCCGGATAGCGGATACCGGGTACCGCGTAGCAAATCGCGTTATCTTTACTGGTTATGCGTGCGCCCCCCCAACGCGTCGTGCTTCGCAACGTACGTCAGCATAATCTGAAAGGCATCACGGTCGAGTTCCCCCGCCGGGCGCTTTCCGTCGTTACCGGCCCATCGGGGTCGGGCAAGAGCTCGCTCGCGTTCGATACGCTCTACGCCGAAGGTCAGCGCCGCTACATCGAATCGCTGTCCACCTATGCCAAGCAGTTCCTCGAGCGGATGCCCAAGCCATTGGTCGATTCGATGGAGGGCTTGTCCCCGGCGGTCGCGATCGAGCAAAAGAACCCCACGACGTCCAGCCGGTCTACCGTCGGCACGGCCACGGAAATCGCCGATTTTCTGCGACTGTTGTGGGCCCGTGCCGGGACACAGACATGCCTGCAATGCGGGTCCGAGGTGAAACGCGACACGGTGCAGGAGGCGGTGGACGACGTGCTGGCGGGAAACGGGAAACGGGAAACGGGCAACGTGGTCGTGGCCTTTCCTCTGCCCCAGTCGGCGCACCGACCAGACGTCGAAATCGCAGCGCAGCTTCGGGCCGCCGGTTTCGTCAGAGCCCAGGTGGATGGCGCAGTCGTGCGGCTTGACGAAGAGGGCGCGGAAAAAAGCGTCCGATGCGGAACGGACGTGCTGGTGCTCGTCGATCGCATTGCGCCCACGCCCGAGAACCGGAACCGCCTCGCCGACGCGATAGCGACAGCCTTCAGCGAGGGCGAAGGTGTGGCGCTCGCTCTGAACAATGGCGACCGCCGGCGCTTTTCCGAGCATCCCGCTTGCTCATCTTGCGGCTGTGCGGCACCGTTGCTCACGCCCACGCTTTTCTCCTTCAATAATCCGCGAGGCGCGTGCGGCACGTGCAATGGGTTTGGCGCTGTGCTTGAATACGACGAGTCGCTCATTGTCCCTCATCCGGACCGCTCGCTTGCCCGCGGCGCACTCGATCCATGGACGAAGCCCCGCTATGAAGGGCGGCGCCGACTGCTGCGTGAGACGGCCCGTGCCAGAGGCATCGCGTTCGACGCGCCGTGGCGCGACATCCCGCCGCGCGAGCGACACTTCCTCCTTCACAACAAGGGCGGCCGCTATCTCGGCATTTTCCCCTTCCTGGAGCACCTTGAAGAGAAGCGGTACAAGCAGTACATCCGCGTTTTCCTGCGGCAGTACCAACTCGCCAAGACGTGCCCTGCATGCGGCGGTTCCCGTCTCAAGCCTGAGTCATTGGCAGTCCGCGTCGCTGGGAAGACGATCGCTGAAGTGGCGGCGCTCACGGCCGCCGACCTCGCTGTCTGGCTGGATCAGCTGAAGTTGCCGGCATTCCAGCAGAACGTGGCTAACCACATTCTCGGCGAGCTACGGGCGCGCGTGGGGTTTGTTAACGATGTCGGGCTGGGCTACCTCACACTGGACCGACTGACGCGCACCCTCTCCGGCGGGGAGGCACAGCGCATCGCGCTGTCCAATGCGCTCGGCTCTCACCTGGTCGATACCCTCTACGTGCTCGACGAGCCATCGATCGGCTTGCACCCCGCCGATGTCGACCGATTGCTGGGACTGCTGCGTCGATTGTCGGTCGGTGGCAATACCGTGGTGGTGGTGGAACACGATCCAGCCGCCATGCGCGCCGCCGATTGGATGGTGGAGCTCGGCCCAGCGAGCGGGGCCGCCGGTGGCCAGCTCGTCTATCAAGGACCCGCGGCTGGCGTGCGCGAGGCCGGTACGCTCACGGGTCAGTACATCTCGGGCGAGAAGTCGATCGGCGTGCCGTCGGCACGCCGGCCGGCGGTACGGTGGCTCGACGTCAAAGGCGCGCGCCTCCACAACCTCGCCGGCGTGGACGTGCGCATTCCCCTCGGCACATTCACCGCCGTGACCGGCGTATCAGGCTCGGGAAAATCCACGCTGGTCCACGACGTTCTGTACCGCCAGCTCGAATCCCGGCTCAGAGGCGAGCACACCGCCAAGCGACACCTCGGGGAGGCGGTCGGTGTGATCGGCGAGTTGAAGGGATGGGAGGCCCTGGAAGACGTTGTGTGCATCGACCAGGCGCCCATTGGCCGCACCCCGCGCTCGAATCCGGTTACCTACGTGAAGGCATTCGACGAGCTGCGGGCATTATTCGCGAACGAAGCGCTGGCGCGTGCGCGTGGATACGCACCGAGCACGTTTTCCTTTAATGTGGCAGGCGGCCGGTGTGAAGCGTGTGAAGGCGCCGGACACGTGATCATCGAGATGGTGTTCCTGGCCAACGTATTCGTCCCCTGCGAGGTCTGCGGCGGCAGCCGGTTCAAGCGCGAGGTGTTGGACGTCAAGATGCAAGGCGTCAACATCGCGCAGGCGCTCGAGTGGACGGTGGATCAGGCAATTCAAAAACTTCATCGCCACCCCCGTCTCGCGCGGTGTCTCTGGTATTTGCAACAAGTGGGACTCGGATACCTGCGTCTCGGTCAGTCCGCGACGACTCTATCGGGTGGCGAAGCACAGCGACTGAAGATCGCGCGCGAGCTGGCGCACGCGGGGAGCACCCGGCGCTCAGCGGGCAAGCGCAAGCTCTACATTCTCGATGAGCCGACGACGGGGCTGCATCTCGACGACGTCCGGGTTCTCTGTCGCGTGCTCGATCGACTGGTCGACGCGGGCCACACCGTCCTCGTGATCGAACACAACCTCGACGTGATCAAGCGCGCGGACTGGATCATCGATCTCGGCCCCGGCGCAGGCGACCTGGGCGGGCGCGTTGTCGCCACGGGCACACCCGAGGAAGTTGCCGCGACCGGGTCGACCACGGGCCGCTACCTCAGAGATTTGACGCAGGTCAGTGGATCCTGACCCGGTCAGCGGCCGTCCGGCCGTCCGACCGTCCATCCGTCAGGCTGACTTGCTATTGATCGCCGCCACGCTCACGTGGGGGGTGAGCTTTGTCATCGTTAAGAAGGCGCTCAGCGCCAGTACGCCGCTGGCGTTTCTCGATGTCCGCTTCGCGCTCGCCACGCTCGCATTGGCGCCGTTCGTCGATTTCCGCGCCTCATGGTCGCGCGGCGAAATACGCGGTGGCTTGCTGCTGACCGCGTTGCTCGCAAGCGGTTTTGCCTGCCAGGCCGTCGGGCTGCAATACACAACGCCGGCGCGCTCCGCGTTCATCGTCGCGCTGTCGTCCGTGCTTGCCCCCCTGGTTGCATTGGTTGTCTTGCGCCATCGCACCGGTTGGATGGTGCTGGTGGCGCTCGCGATTGCCGGTGTCGGCATCTACTTCCTGACTTCACCCGAGGCCGGCGGTTTGAATCGCGGTGATTTGTGGACGATGATCACGGCGGTCGTCTTTGGCGGGCATATCGTCGCGGTCACCGAGCTGTCGAGAGTTTACGATGCGCGTCGTCTGGTTTGGTTACAGATCGCGGGAACAACCGCGGGGGTCGCGATCGCGGCATTGGTTCTCGAGGACATGCGGATGGCGTGGTCATCGAGCTTGATTGCCGCGCTGGTATTCACGGGCCTCATTGCCACCGCCGCGGCGCTCCTCTGGCAGATGCGCGCACAGCGACACATGACCTCAGCACGGGCGTCCTTGTTACTCTGCCTCGAACCCGTGTTCGCGGCGGTGACGTCATGGCTGTACTGGGGAGAAACATTCACTCTGAACCAAGCCGCAGGTGGGGTGATGATTCTGGTCGCGATGATGCTCGCGGTTTGGGGAGAGGCGAAGGGGGTAGATGCTAAAGCTCTCTAGCCCCTATATTTCGCGCCTCATTCCCGAGTAGCTCAGTTGGTAGAGCAGCCGGCTGTTAACCGGCGGGTCGCAGGTTCGAGTCCTGCCTCGGGAGCTCTCCTCACCCAAAAGGGTTAACCACTTTCTCTGCTCATCGCGGAGGGCAAAGACCTGCTGAAGGAAGACTTTGAGGAGTCCACCAAGGATGCAGGGATCATCGGCGCAGCGCAAAAAGTGGAGCACTACGAGATCGCAGCCTACGGCACGGCCCGCACATTGGCCCAAACGATGGGAAACAGCCGAATCGCCGAATTGCTCCAGGAAACGCTCGATGAAGAGAAGGAAGCCGACGAACTGTTGACGCAGATCGCCGCATCTGCAGTGAATGCCGAGGCGGCGACTGAAGAAGACGCGGATGAGAGTGAAAGCCGCGGGAACAGCCTCGCGAGCAATGGACGCAGTCGGTCGAGCAGCGCCTCAAAGTCGAAGAGCCGAAGTCAGACATCCCGCCGGAGAACACGAGCCAAAGCTGGCCGCTAATCCTTGACCACTAGTCTTTCTATCGAGGCCGCGCGCTCAGCGCGGCCTCTGTGCTTTCCGAGCCGCGGGATCGACACGGGCTCATCCGAATTGTGGAGACATGCAGCGAATCGCTCGAGCCGGCCATTCCGTGGAGAACTCATCGGCACGATTCTCGCCAAAAAGGCGAGGAGGGCGAGACGATTCGACGTATATCCGCGAGAAAGGTTGAGCTATGGCGACGAAGGCGGTGCGGGGCGCACTGAAAGGCGCCCTCGTTGTGTGCATCCTAGCTGCGCTTTGGAATGCGGCCTGCAAGGAACCACTTGCCCCATATGGGATCGTGCTCTCGACGACCAACGTGGCGTTCGAGGATACTGCCGGCCTTCCCAACCCTGCTCCGAAAACTGTCACCATAACATCCGGCGGTCAGGCTCGACTTTCCGGCCTGACAGCCATCGTGACCTACAACGGCCCGACGAATGGTTGGCTCACGGCCACACTCAGCGACAGCACTGCCCCGGCAACGCTCACACTGACAGCGAACGTGACTTCATTGCCTCCGGCGGATTATCAGGCCATGGTCAGCGTCGCTTCACCATCAGCGCCGAACACTCCTCAGACGATCACGGTCAACTCAAAAGTCATTAAGCCGGTACCGCTGATTGCGCTCTCACAGTCGAGCGTCACGTTCTCGGGGATGCAGTTTTCGACAGACCCTGCGCCGCAGACGGTCTCAATCACCGCGGGCGGGCACGGGGCGCTGACAGGCCTGCGCGTCGTGGTGACATCCGGCTCCACGGTCAGCCCACAATCGATGACCGCCAGACTCAGCGACACGACCGCTCCAGCGACGCTGACGTTGACGCCAAAACTGATGGCGCTGGTTCCCGCGATCTACAGCTTCACTGTCACTATATCCGCGAGCTCTGCACAGAACAGTCCCTTGGATCTGCCGGTCTCGTTCAACATCGCACCGGCGCCGCCGATCACGGGCGTTACGATCGTCGCGACGGCCAACATGGGACGATGCGGGGGCGAGCTGGGCCGCGAAAGCGCAAAGGTCGTCGCTGCCGCGAACCCCGACTACGTCTTCGTGCTTGGCGGCAATGCGCCGCCGTTGTCGGGACCTGTAACGACCCTGCAGGATTACATGAATTGCTACGACCCCGTCTTTGGCCAGTTTAAGGAGAAGACGTTTGCGACGCTCGGCGATCATGAGGTCGATATCGACAGTATTCCGCCAAACTACGGGACGGGCCTAGCCAGTGGCGCCGATGCCTACTTCGGTGCGGCGCGTGTTGGTCCCGCGGGCAAAAACTGGCAGAGTTTCAACCTCGGGTCTTGGCACGTGATCACGTTGAACGTCCAGTCCCCGGGTGGTTACAAACGGCCCGAGCAGATCGCCTACCACGCGGGGAGTCCTCAGTTCAACTGGCTCTACGACGATCTCAGGTCACACGGCCAAAAATGCACTCTGGCGTTGTGGTACGAGTCGATGTGGATTTCCTCGGCGCACCCCCAGCCCGGCGGCAATCCCAAGGATGGGTATCGGGTGCAGGACGTCCGGGGGATCTGGACGGTGTTGTATGACGGGAATGCGGACCTGGTGATCAACGGCTGGCCCCACATTTACGAGCGATTCGCACCAATGAAGTATGCGAACTCCTACAGCGACCCGACGCCGTCGGAATTTGCAGCAGACTCTGTGCGCGGCATCCGGCAGATCACGACCGGCCTTGGCGGCGACGGCCCCATCAACGCCGACTCTGCGGTCATTCGGCACCCCCTCAGCGAGTATCGCAGCGGTGGCAATGGTGTCTTGAAAGTCGTACTAGGCGACGGCGTGTACTCCTGGGAGTTCTTGAATACGAAGTACTCGCATGTCCAGGACGCCGGCCGAGGGAAGTGCCACTGACCTCGAGCTCGTCTATCCTCAGCCGGCAGAATCGCTTGGGACGCTTCGTGGCCAAGAACCCGCGAATCCATAAATTCGGGGGTCATGACCACACCTCGGGTTACCGCAAAGAAGGCGAATAAACACCGTAGGGCAGCGGACTCCCTCACGGTTTCCGTCCTCCAAGCTACCCTCGAATCGACGGCCGATGGGATCCTGGTGGTCGATGACCACGGCGCCATCGTGTCCCACAACCGGCGCTTCGAAGAGATGTGGAGGCTTCCGTCGGCGCTGATTGCGGCGAACAAGGACGCGACCGGCCGCCGTCGATTGATTCAGCACATTCAGGATCAGCTCCGGAATCCGGAGTACTTCGTCGACGGGATCGAGGAGCGCGACGCGGAGCCTGACTCCGACACCTTCGACATTCTCAACTTCAAAGACGGACGTGTGCTCGAGCGGTATTCGATCCCACTGCGACTGAACGGCCGTGCCGTCGGTCGCGTGTGGAGTTTCCGAGACGTGACGGCGCGCCGTCGTGCCGAATGCGTGCAGGAGGCGGTGTACCGCATTTCGCATACGGCGCACACAGCCGAAAATCTGCTCGAACTGCTGCGCGCAATCCATGAAATCGTGGGCGAGCTGATGCCGGCCAAGAATTTCTATGTGGCCTTGTACGATTCCGAAAAGGATCAGCTCGAGTTCCCGTATTTCGTCGATGAGATCGATCTGACCTGCGACGTCCGGCCGCGCAAGCTCCGCAAGGGGCTTACCGAGTACGCGCTGCGGACGGGGCGTCCGCTGCTCGCCACTCCTGAAGTCTACGAGCAGCTCGTTGAGGCGGGCGAAGTCGAGCTGATCGGGGCGCCGTCGATCGACTGGCTCGGCGTGCCGCTGAGGGTCAAAGACCGCAGCATCGGCGTCGTCGTCATGCAGACGTACTCCCCAGGCGTACGCTACGGGCAAAGCGAGCTCGACATCCTCACCTTCGTGTCGTCACAGATGGCGATGGCGATCGAGCGGAAGCGCATCGAGGACGCGTTGAGAGAGCAAACCGGGCTGTTGCAACAGATCGTGGACAACATCCCGGTCATGCTCGTCTCACTGGATAAGACAGGTCGGATCAAGTGGGGAAATCGGGAGTGGTCGCGGACACTCGGGTACACCGTGGTCGAGGCGACCCAGCGCGACATCTTCGCCGCGCTCTATCCCGACCCTGTCGATCAACAGCGGGTCCGCGATTCAATCGGCGCGCCCACCGTCGTCTGGACCGACTTCCGCACGCGCACCAAGCAGGGCAGCGTCCTGGATACGATTTGGGCGAACGCGCCGCTCGGCGACGGCGAGTGGCTCGGCATTGGCATGGACGTCACCGAGCGGAAGCGATCGGAGGAGCGGTACCGCGCATTCATCGCGCAGAGCTCCGAAGGCGTGTCGCGTATTGAGATCGATCCCCCCGTGCCGGTGACGCTGTTAGAGGATGCGCAGATCAACCTCGTGTACGAACGCGCGCGGATCGCCGAGTGCAACGACGCGATGGCTCGGATGTATGGTTACCACGAAGCCCGGGAGCTGGTCGGCACGCGCCTCGCCGATCTGCACGACGCCGCGGATGGCGCCAACCGGGATCAGATTCGCAGTTTCATCCGTGCCGGCTACCGGCTGTCGAACTCCGAAACCCGGGAGCGCGCACGGGACGGTCGGCCGCGCGTCTTCCTTAATAACGTGGTGGGCTTCCTGGAGGACGGGCACCTCGTGCGGGTGTGGGGAACGCAGCGCGACATCAGCGAGCAACGGCATCTCGAGGAGCAGTTCCGGCAGGCCCAAAAGATGGAAGCCGTGGGGCAACTGGCCGGCGGGATCGCGCACGACTTCAACAACCTGCTCACCGCTATTCTCGGCAACACCCAGCTGCTGCTGCGCGAGCTCCCGCCGGGGGACGAGAAACGACATGATGTGGAAGAGATTCGCAAGGCGTCCGAGCGCGCCGCCTCGCTCACCCGCCAGCTCCTCGCCTACAGCCGCCGACAGATGCTCCGGCCGGAGACGCTCGATCTCAACGTCGTCGTAGCCGACATGGAGCGGATGCTGCGGCGGCTGATCGGCGAGCACATCGCGCTCGTCACTGTCCTCGCACCCGATCTCGGCTCGGTTCGGGCCGATCCCAATCAGATCGAGCAGGTGCTGGTGAATCTGGCTGTCAACGCGCGTGACGCGATGCCCGACGGCGGTAAGTTGACGATCGAGACGGCCAACGCTGAGCTGGATGAAGCGTTTACGCAGGTGCACCTGGGCTCCGTCGCCGGCTCATACACCATGATCTCGGTGACCGACACAGGGGTGGGGATGGACGCCAACGTCCGGGCGCATCTCTTCGAGCCTTTCTTCACCACGAAGGAAGTCGGGAAGGGAACGGGTCTCGGGCTCGCCACCGTGTACGGCATTGTGAAGCAGAGCGACGGCTACATTGCCGTCTACTCGTCGCCCGGGAGCGGTGCGAGTTTCAAGATCTATCTGCCACGGATCCAACCCGCCCCGGCAGCACCGCCGCCGGCCGCCAAGGACCGGCCAGAGCGGGGCACCGAAACGATTCTCGTCGTCGAGGACGAAGCGGCCGTCCTCACGTTGAGCCGGCGCGCCCTGGAGGCACAAGGGTATGTGGTGCTCGCCGCCGCCAACCCCGCCGATGCCATGCGCATTGTCGAACGCCACAGCGGGACGATTCACCTCCTTCTCACCGACGTCGTGATGCCAGGGTCGTCGGGCCGCGAGCTCGCCGACTGGGTGTCCGACCGAAGCCCTGAACTGCGGGTGCTCTACATGTCCGGGTACCCGGGGGACGCCGTGGTACAGCGCGGGTCGCTGCCCAGCGGCAGCGCGTTCGTACAGAAGCCGTTCTCCCCGGACGAGCTGGCCCGAAAGGTTCGCGACGTCCTGGACTCCTGACCGCTCCGCCACTGCCACATACTTGTCACAAACCGGCATCAGGACGCCCTACTACTGGACCAACTGTCGCCAACCCGAATAGACACCAAACAATTTACCCAGCAGCTTTGTAACAGAATTGCAGCAGTTGTGATCCTGCACTAGCTGAATCTTGTAACCGCATGCTCACACTGGGATTAAGCCTGGCAAGCCCCTCGTCGGATTGCTAAGACATTGTTCTATCGTGGTTTACGATGTAAAGGTGCGCCAGCGCACCGATTTGGGAAGTACATTCCCCCATGCCTTTACCGCCCCTCATGGGGCACGAAGGGGTCAAGACCAGACTGGCGGGCGCCCACGCCTCCGGAAAATTGCCTCAAGCGTTGTTGCTCACCGGACCTCGTGGAGTCGGTAAACAGCGTCTCGCGCTGTGGCTGGCCCAACTGATCCAATGCCAAGCACCCAGGGAGGGGCCCCCGCAGGAGCCCTGCGGCGAATGCCGCTCCTGCCGTATGGTGCTTTCGTTGCAACATCCGGACGTGCATTGGTTTGTGCCGATTGAGCTGAGCAAGCGCGGCGGGGCCGGAGGCAGTGGCGACGTCGATAAACAAGTCGATCTCGCCGCAGAGGCATTAGCGGAGGAGATGGCTACAAGGCGCGAAGAACCGCTGTACGCGCCCGTAGCTGGCCTCGCGAGCCACCCCATCGCGGCGGTACGGCTGCTGCTGAGTCGACTTGCGCTCACGCCGGCTGTCGGCAAGCGCAAAGTCTTCATAGTGGGAGATGCGGAGCGTTTGATACCGCAGTTGGGGACGGAAGTCGCGGCCAATGCGCTGCTTAAGGCGCTTGAAGAGCCGCCCGCGGACTCGGTGATCATTCTCACTGCCGCGGATCCCAACGCCCTGCTCCCCACCGTTCTTTCCCGTGTTGTGCTCGTTCGTGTGGCGCGAATCGCCGACAGTATCGTGACAGTATTCGCGCAGCAAACGCTCGGGATTAAGGACAAAGAGGAGTTGGCACAACGAGTTAGCGCTGCAGATGGGTGCATTGGCAAGCTCTTTGCATACGATGCAGATCGTTCCGGCAAGCTGGATCTGGCGACACGTTTCACCGAAGCCCCCTTGCTGTATGCGCTTGGTCAGGTGCCTTTTCAGGCGCGCGGTGGCTTCACCGATATGCTGGATTCCCTCGCGGAGCGGCTGCGAGCCGAAGCGAGGTTGGGTCGAGACACGGAGAAGCTCGTCGAGGCGATCGCGCAGGTGATGGACGCGCGAGACTTGGCGCAGGGCAACGTGAACCCACAGCTCCTCGCTGCCGTCTTGGCCGAGGCACTGTGAAACTGACACACCTGGATGAATCGGGCCGAGCCCGGATGGTTGATGTCGGCGACAAGCCGCTGATGGATCGGACGGCGGTCGCTTCGGGTTCGATTCGGATGTCGCAGGAAGCGTTTCGGCGGGTCGCCGATCAGGTCATCGCCAAGGGCGATGTGCTGGCGGTGAGCGAGGTTGCGGGAACGCTGGCGGCCAAACGGACGGCGGAGCTGATCCCGCTCTGCCACCCGCTTGGACTCGACCTGGTAGAGGTCGAGGCGAGTCTGGACGATTCGCTGCCTGGGGTGCGGATACGGGCAAACGTGCGGAGCGTGGGACGCACTGGCGTCGAGATGGAAGCGCTTACCGCGGTGACTGTCGGCCTGTTGACCGTGTATGACATGGTGAAAGCGGTCGACTCGGGCCTGGTGATCGATGATGTGAAGCTCGTCGAGAAGAAAAAGGCGCCGGTGAATGGTTGAGGGGCGCTTGAAGCTGCTAGTACATGTTGATTCACGACTGGACGCTGGACAGGGGAGGAGTATGCATACGAGAACTCAACGTTTGATACTGCGCGGCGGAGTGGTCGTGCTGGCCGCTCTGCTCGTGAGTACCGTGGGCGGATGGGCCGGCAGCACGACCACGGACTCCGAGCGCACGCCGGCATCCGGCACCGAGCTCCATAGCGAGCTGCGGGGCCTTCGCCAGCAACTCGACGCGAAGCAGGGCGAGCTCGAGGTCGCCCGGCTGCAGCTCGATCGAGTGGATGCCATCATGCAGTACTCCACCCATTACCGGCTGCCTGCCGACTTGGCGACGGCCGTCTATGACGTCGCGCTCAGCGAGGGGATCGACCCCGGACTGGCGTTCCGTCTGGTCAAGGTCGAGTCGGGCTTCAACGTCCGCGCAACCAGTCACGTTGGCGCTGTGGGCCTGACGCAGGTGCTGCCGAGCACGGCACGGCTCTACGAGCCGGGCCTGACGACGAGGCAGCTCTACGATCGGGACACGAACCTGCGGATTGGGTTCCGTTACCTGCGCGACTTGCTCGACCGTTATCCGGCCAACATCGAGTTGGCGTTACTCGCTTACAACCGTGGCCCGGCCAAGGTGGAGCAGCTGCTGGGCGCCGGTCGCAATCCTGCGAACGGCTATGAAACGGAAGTCATGAAGGGATTCCGGCACCACTAACCTCGGGTGCCGGCCGTTACCGGCCCGGAATCAGCAGCACGTCACCGGGCCGGATCACACTCCGCATCGTCAAGTCGTTCGCTTCCAGCAGCGCGATCAAACCGACGCCGTGCTGGCGGGCGATTCCGCTCGCCGTCTCGCCGGCTGCCACCCGGTGACGGGTCGCGCCACTCACCGTGCCTGCAGCAGGCCGATAGCGGTTTGAGGCCCGGCGGATCCTGGGCTCCGGCGGATTGCTCCAAGCGGCGCGCGGTACGACGCGCCCACTCATCGGAACGATGATGCGTTGCCCCACGCGCAGCGAGCGCGCCCGCACATGCGGGTTTGCCGCCTGGAGCATCGTGACGGTGACTTTGTAGCGTTGCGCGATCTCGGAGAGTGTCTGGCCGCGACTCACGTAATGATCCACGAACGTCACTCTTTCGTTGATCGGCAGCTCGGCATAGCGCTCGGCCACCAGCGCGCCGGTCGCGCGCGGCACGCGGACGACGACGGGCCGGCCTGGAGGGGTGATCCCACGGACGAAATGCGGATTCAGCTCCAGCATTGCCGCCACGGTCGTATCGGCGAGGCGAGCCAGAACATCAAGGCCGGTCGCATCGGGAATCGATACTTCGTCGAATACCAGGGGCGAGAGGCGCTGGATGTCGGTGAAGCCATATCGCGCGGGTTGCTTGGCGATGAGCGCGGCGGCGATCAGCTTGGGTACGTAATCCCGGGTCTCGCGCCGAAGGTTGCGCCGATTGGCGATGTCAAAGAAGGTCTGGTCACCCACGGAATCCGGTTCGGCTCCCGGAAGACGACGGATTGCGCGCTCGATCCGCCCCGCCCCAGCGTTGTACGCTGCCGCGGCGAGGTAGACGCTGCCGAGGCGCTCGACCAAGTCCGCTAAATGCGCTACCGCGGCATCTGTGGCCTTGAATGGGTCCCGCCGCTCGTCGACCCACGGATCGATCTGCAATCCATACGCGCGGGCGGTTCCTGCCATGAACTGCCACATGCCGACGGCGCGAGCGCGGCTCACGGCCGTGTTCGAATAGCCACTTTCGATCAGGGAGAGATAAACCAGATCCTCAGGCAAGGCCCGGGCGCGTAGTCGCGCGCGGACCATGCCCTCGTACCGGCCGAGCCGCGAGAGCCAAATGGCGAATCGATCGCGGGAATCGAGCTGGAAGAATTCGAGGTATTCTAGGACCCGGCGGTGACCGGCAAAGGTCGTCACATCGATATCAAACGTCGCCGTCTCCGCGGCGCCAAACAGCTGCTCGGCCTCCTGACGCACGTCCTCACCGGCGAGGGGTTGATTGGTCCGTGGAGTTGTCAGCGTCCCGGCGGAGCGGTCGTGCAGGCTATCGAGCGCCGACTGATCGGCGGCGGAGTCCTGCTCGACTGTCGCGAGCGCTGTTCCAAGCTGCACCGCGGAGCTGTCGGTCTTCGCGGTGGAAGCAGGGGCGGCGGTAACGGGTACAGGCGACGGGATGCGTTTGCCCCCGCACCCCGCGAGGAGCGCCGGGGCGCCGAGTAGCACAAGTCCCACAACTCTGATGCGTAGCGTCATCGTGTTGTCAGGTAATTCCCCAGTAAACGGTTCGTAGCGTTCAAAACCGCAAGCGCCGCGCCGCGCTGCGGATCGGTTTCAGTGAGGCACGATCCGATCAGGCGGATCGTTTGCTCCGCCTTGGCCGACAACGAGACGATCAGGACCGTCGCATCGAATGCCCGCACGGCTTTGACGCCCACCAGCTCCAACGTGAGACGCGGCTGCACCGCTTGCTCCAGTGCGTGCACGGCCGCCATCGCGCAGCAGCGCAGCTCGCCGGTTTGCGAGGACACGCCATCCGAATTTCCTTCGAACCGACGGCCGTCCCACCACGTCAGGACCACCTTGGCGCGACAGCGACCATCGGCGAGCCGCTGAAATCCGAACTCGTGAAACCGCAGGCGTTCGTCGGTAGCACGCGGCGCGTCAGGCGAACCGGAATTCGGCTCCTGCAAATGTGCGGTGCTCATGCGAGACGCTCAGTAAGTACTTTGGACAAGGCCGCGTCCGGAATGCGCTCGGCCTGGATGAACAGCGACGATTTGGAAGTGGCCTCCAGCGGATACGCGGTCCAGAACGACAAGCGGCGGCCCTCAGAGGCCGAGCGAAACGCCAACACCAGCTGCCATGCTGTCGTGTTCGCGCGTCGCTCGGCGACCGCGTCGACGTGCCAAACCTGATTCCCGTGCGCGATCACACGCCATGACATGGCTCACCTCAACGCCGGACGGCGGCAGCAAAGGGCCCTCAATATGAGGCTTAGCTCATTTCCGGTCAATGGGTTAGCCATTTTTCAACAATTGTGGAGTGGAAAACTGCGATCAGTCGTCGCGGCTCACGTAAGCCTTGAAGCGAGTGGCCAGATCGCGCGTGACGCGACCGGACGCGCCGCACCCGATGGCGCGGCCATCGAGCTTCGAAATTGAAACGACTTCGGCGGCCGTACCGGTGAGAAACACTTCGTCCGCGGTATAGAGATCGTAGCGATTCATCGGTAACTCTTCGATCGTGTAGCCAGCCTCGCGTCCCAGCTCGATCACTGTGTCCCGCGTTACGCCGCGCAGGATGCCAGCATAGGGCGGCGGCGTGCGCAACGTGCTGTTGGTGACCGCGAACAGATTCATCCCGCTTGCCTCGGCCACATATCCCGCCGCGTCCAGCATGATCACTTCATCAACGCCGGCGGCGATGCCTTCGATTTTGGCGAGAATGTGCGAGAGATAATTGAGCGATTTCACGCGCGGCGACAACGCTTCGCGATGATGGATCGGCGTCGCCGCCGTCACCGCCGTCAGTCCCTTCTCATAGCGGTCCTGCGGCCACAGCTGGATCTTGTCGAAGATGCAAAAGATCGTCGGCTTGGCACACTTGCGCGGGTCAAGGCCCAGGTCGCCGACGCCGCGCGTCACAACCAGCCGGATGTAGCTGTCTTTCAGCCCGCTCTTCGCGACCCCTTCCTCCACCATCCGACCCATGGCGTCCTTCGCCATCGGAATCTCGAGCCAGATCGCCTTGGCGGATCCGTAGAGGCGATCGAGGTGCGCATCGAGACGGAACACGCGGCCGCCATACGACCGGATGCCTTCGAACACGCCGTCGCCGTAGAGGAGTCCGTGGTCGAATACAGAAACGACCGCAGCGCCGCGGTCGTACCACTTCCCATCGACCCAGACAAGGGAGGACATCTTACTCAATTTGTGGCCGATGTCCCGCCCTGACAACGGGGGGTCGGACGCTTCGCGGTTGCATTCATATGCCCAGAAAGGGCATCGGATTCACTCGATGCCCTCCTGAGCGTTGTAATGTGGGTTTAGGTGTGCTCGCTGTCGTCGTCGTGACCATCCCGGTCGTCGTCGTGGAATGCATCGATCGAGGACTGGATGTTGTCCTTGGCCACACTCTCGTTGGGCTGGCCCTTGTTGGCAGTGGCCGGATTAATGAGCGCGGTGCCGCCGGCATTCACGAACCACAAGCCGATGTCCAGACGCAACGTGACATTCGTCGATACCCCGTCCGACACGGTGAGCGCGGGATCGATAAAGACCTCCTGCTCAGCGCCCAAGTCGGACGTGTACACAAAGTCGCTCCGAGTACCCGCCTGGCTGTAAGTGCCCGTGACGCGGATCGACACTCCGTCGAAGTTCGGATGTGCTGCGATGAACGCCGCATCGTCGCTCGACTCGGGCTTGTGGATTTCGAACTCGAGGCGGTTGTACATCCCCGGAGGAGCGAGTAGGCTGACCATCGTTTCGGTGGCCACATTCCCCAACGGGACCGAGACCAGGACCGGACCGGCCTCGAACTCTTCACAATCATCGTTGTCAGGCACGCTGTCGCACGCCACGACTTCCACGCGCTTCAGCTCGATCTCACGGAGTACAAGCTCTATGCTGCGCACGAGGATCGTATCGTTCCCAAGTGCAATCACGGTGCTGTCTCCCGCGGTGCTGACCGTCGGACCACCAAACGACTGCACCGCGCTGCTGGCGGCAGGCTGGTTCGCCGGACGTGACGTGAGCGCGAGACTCAGCCGGCCTGCGGTGCTGTCACTGCACGCGCCGAGCGCGAACGGCGCGAGAGCAGCGATCATCCCGACAAGGCGCTTCATATGACCTCCTGGTGTGCGGTAAAGGAACTCCAGCGCACACGCGGAAAGGCAATCCGTGGACCCGATGGAGCTTCTGCTAATCGATTGTCGGCACGTGACATGGGTTTTCAGAAGAGCAGCCGCGGTGTACCGCGCCGCGACGCCTGGCTTGAAACGACGCAGTTCCAGTCAGCCCTGCGTGTCCGCGGCGCGGTCCCGGGCGATGTCGGCGAGCACGTCGCTGAGACCATGCTCGGCGGCGAGACGGGCCGCTTCCTCCAACAACCGCGCGGCGTCTTCGAGAAGCCCGCGCACGCGAGCAACGGCAGCCTGGAGGCGCCGGACCTCGGCGAGGCCGGCGCGGAACCCGATCGCCTCGTAGCGCGCCGCGGCACGTTCGAGCTCGACGGCAGCGAGGGGGGTGTCGCCGAGCAAGAGATGCAGTTCGGCCCGACCCGTGGCAGCAAGCGTAGCGAGGCGCTCATCTCCTGCTTCGCCGGCCAGTCGGAGCGCTTCCTCGGCAGCCGCCAGCGCCCCCCGCAAGTCGCCCTGGTCACGCAGCGTGATGCCGATGTTGTGCTGGGTCTCCGCGATGCCGCGCGTCATTCCCACCTGCTGGTATGCGGCGAGTGCCAGGCGGTAGTTGGCCAGCGCGGTGCGCCGATCACCTCGCATGTTGGCCAGGATTCCCAGGTTGTTGAGACAACGGGCCTGCGTGCCGTGGTCACCGAGCTCTCGAGCCAGCTCGAGCGCCTCATCCAGCCGGCGTTCAGACTCCGCGCCATCACCGCGGCGCAACGCGATCGCTCCCTGATAGTTTAACGCGCGCAGCTCGGCATGGCGCTCGCGCCGGGCGCGAGCGAGCCCCAGCGCCGTCTCCGCCCAGCGAGCCCCGGCGACGAGGTCGCCCAACCGCCCGTGGGTTTCCGCCGCCAGTAGCGCGAAGCGGGTCCGGCTCTCGAGCATCGCGCTGGGCACCGTCGCGAGCCGGTCCAGCACCTCACGGTGACGACCCGATGCCGCGAGCTGATCCAGCTCGCGCAACAATGCCGATTCTTCCGCGAACGAGGCCATCCGGAAACGCCCGAGTTACCAGGCCACTGCGTATTCCGAAAACGACAGGATGTTCGCGTCGAGCTCGTCCAGGTGCTCGAACTTCACCGATCCCACGCGGTACCACAGCGCGCCGGTTCCCGTCCGATGCCAGAGGTCGAGCACATGCTCGATGTCGTCGTCGGCGGAGTCGACATCTCCGTCGTCGTCGAAATCGTGGTCCGCTTCCAAATACCGGACTCTGAGACGAGCGGGGTGGTCCGCGTTGAACACGAGGCCAGCGGGTTGGAACTCGAAGTGGAAGAACGCGCTGTCCACTACGGTCACGGTGATGAGAATCGAATCACCAGGCTGGAACGCTGAGCCGTCCGGCTTGCGGAGTAGCGCGTCGCCGGGGATTTCGAAGCGAAGAAACTCTTCGCCGGTATCCGCCGGGGTCGCGCCCTGGTAGTTCACGTGGAGTTCCCGGCCGTCACCGACCTTGGCCCAGACGCTCGCCTGCATGCTGAGCAGGGGTGGCGCCAACGAGGCGTGGCGAATGATGTTGAGCTCGGCGCTTGGCCGACCGCCCGGCCCGGTATTGTCACCGCACGCCAGGCCGGCCACCGCGCCGAGCACGGTGATGAGACGAAGCAGGAGTAGTCGCATCAAATGCCCCGGGTAGATGGTTGTTGCCGTGAGTATCTGCAGGCCGTGGACCGCCAGAACTGATTGTCAGTGCATCGCTTACGGCCGCCCTATTGCTTCATCATGCTGCAACTGACTCAATCCGTATCAGGCTGGCCTTCGAGCAGCCTTTGCAGCCGCGAACGGGAAATGCCCAGCCGTCGGGCCGCCTCGGAGCGGTTGCCACCGGTAACGTCCAACATCGCGCGTGCGGCGGCCTCGATGATGTCCCGCAACGTGGCCGGAAATGGAATTGCGTCTCCACCACCCGGCGCGACCATGCCCCCGGCGCGAAGCTCGCCGAGATCGAGCGCGCCCGGGGCCGAGAGCAGCAGCGCACGCTCGATCGCGTTGCGGAGCTCCCGGACGTTGCCGGGCCACGAGTACGTGACCAGCTGGCGGTGCTGCTCGGCCGTGAGCGTCGGCTGTGGCAGACCGTACTGCGCGCTGAAGCGCGCCAGGAAGAGCTCCGCCAATCGCAGCGCGTCGTCGCCCCGCTCCCGCAACGGGGGCAGTGCCAGCGTGACGACATTGAGCCGGTAAAACAGATCCTGCCGGAAGCGGCCCGCGCGCACTTCGGCATCGAGATCGGCATTGGTGGCCGCGATGATACGGACGTTGAAGTGTCGCGTGGTCGTGGAGCCGAGACGACGCGCGGCTTTCTGTTCGAGGGCCCGAAGCAGTTTTGCCTGCAGCTCTGGGGCGAGCTGGTTCACCTCATCGAGCAGCAGCGTTCCGCCCTCGGCAGCTTCGAACAGCCCCGGCTTGGCGGTTTTCGCATCCGTGAACGCCCCGCGTTCGTGACCGAACAACTCGCTCTCGAGCAGCTGGGTCGGCAGCGCGGCGCAATTGAGCTCGACAAACGGACCGCGGGCGCGCGGGCCGCCATAGTGCAGCGCGCGGGCGAGCAACTCCTTGCCCGTTCCCGTCTCGCCCACGATCAGCACGGTCGCGTCGGCGTGGGGCAGCACGCGCGCGGCCCGCTCCAACGCGGCCCTGAGCGCCGGGCTGTCGCCGGCGATATCGCGAAAGGCGTGCGCCTGGGCTTCGAGCTGCGCGTGCGTGCCGCGCGCGCCCACAGCACGCCGTTTTGCGAGGGCGGCCTCGATGGCATCGCGGAGCGCACCACGATCGTCGGGAAGCGCAAAGTAATCCGCTGCCCCTGCCAGCACCGCCTGGACGGCGAGCCGGTGCGCCTGCGACGAGCCGACCGCGAGCACGGGCACCTCGGCAGGAACCGTGAGGCTGCCAATCATGGACGGTAGCTCCGACTCCTGCCCCCCGGCGGAGATGAGCACGGCCGCCGCGTTGGCCGGCACACCGTCCCGTGCCGCCGTGTCCCAAACAACGAGCGGCAGCTTCAACTCGGCCGCGATCAACGGCCAGAATTCGCTGAACGAGTCCGTCATCGGCAGGACCACGAGCACAACGTCGAGCGGATCCACGATGACGGACGCTAAACGCCGCCTGGTGAAGATTCAATGAAGTACGGCACGCGAATGGGACAAGCCCGGCGGGGCATGCGGCCAGGCAACTTCGGCACGGCGACACGCCGGAAAGGCAAGAAGATTACTGTCTCTGAATTCTGAAGTTCACCGTGTCGGGGCGGATGAAGTGAGCCGGCCGGGGATCGAACCCGGGACCTACGGATTAAAAGTCCGTTGCTCTACCAACTGAGCTACCGGCTCTCGAAAAGGCAACTGCGTAAAAGGTAAACCGTCGAAAGACGGCGTCAAAATAAGGGCGTCAAAGGAAAAAGCGTCGTAGGAGCGTCAAAGGAAAAGCGTCGAAGGAGGCGTTGAAAGACACCAGACAGGCGTAAAACAGATGACGCTGCGTGACGCGCTGGCGCCATCATGCGCGAATGGTGCTTCGCGCCAACCCGACCAGGCTTCGCGTCGTACAGGTCGCAGAACACGTGGCAAAGGGGT
>DATFEG010000142.1:0-46095 GCA_035251445.1 Gemmatimonadales bacterium
ACCCCAGCGTCAGGCCACTTGTGCAGAGCTTCCCTAGGGAACGACGAAGCTCCCGACATCGTCGCCGTAGTCTCCGACCAAACGAGTCGTGCCTCCCGGTACTCTCCAAAGACCGCCGTCGATACGCACATTGATCTGATGAACTCCCGGCGAGATCCGTAGCACGATCTCCCATCCTCCTTGTGGCGCCGGCGCCATCGACAGCGGCCGCCAGTCCGTGAAGTCTCCGGCGATTTCCACTGAAGACGCGGGCGGTGTTTGGAGCAGCAGTCTGACGGATCCCGCCGCTTCGCGGGTGAGCGCCAGCCTCGTCGTCGCCGTCGGATCGCTGCCGCCATTTGCTCCGCTGTGCGGCAGGGGCAATGGGCCAACCGAAGGCCTGGTCGGCTGAAGGCGGAAGCGGACCGCCGCCGAGACGTAGCGGCCCGCGATGCTGCCACGGATGGGGTCGGAGGGGTAGCGGCCGCCGGAGATCACGGCTGCCCAGCGGTCGCTAAACGGGATCACCCCGCTCGCCTCGCCGTACACTCCGTCGCCTGCGCCCCGACTCCAGAACCGGGCGGCAAGCAGCATTTCGAGCACGATTTTCTTGTACTGTCCGCGTGCTGTCGCGCCGATGTCGCTATACTGTGTGTCCCCGACAAAGGCTCGACCGGCGGTCATCAAGAGCACGAACGCACTCTCTCGCCGCAGTGCGTTGATCGACGCCGCCAGGACCGGCCGGGCTTCGTCCGTTGAGCCGAAGTCCGTTCGCCCACCCGTCGCCGCCATCCAGACGCCGCCGCGGTCAGTGTTGTGGCGAACGCGAACCTCTCCTAGCAGATGCCAGAAGCTTGCGAAGTCGGCATAGGACGACGCGCCGGCGGTGCCCGACGCTTCGATACGCCAGCTCCTCACCGGGCGACTGAAAACAGATCCCACCACGGAGCCCTGCAGGCTTCGATTGCCGCTCTCAAAGCGCAACAATGTGCCGCGGGCGTTTACTGCCGCGCGGCTGCCAAGCCATGAGAACGTCGGGGTAATGGTGAGCGCGTTGCTCAGCAGAAACCCATCGTAGCGCACGAGTGAGGCGCCCATGTCGATTGTGGCGCTGGCCTGCGCGTGCAATAGGCGTGTCGCTGACAGCACGAGGGCAGACGTCGCCGCGAGCAGCGACGTACCCCAATACGCCCAACCTGCGCGCTTAGGGCTTGCCGGGCTGGGCGTTACGCCCGGTCGCATTCAATTCGGCCGTGCCGGCCGTACCCATCGCCCGCACAGAAGTAGCGGACGCTGGGGGCGCGCCGAGGGCGATGTCGCGCTCGACGGCGCGGCGAAACTCTACGAGATCGGCATCACGGACCGTGGGCGCGAGGACGAGCAAGGCAGCGGTGGCGCTGTCGGCCGGTACGCCGCTCGCGACGAGATCCGCGAGCACGGCGAGCGCCATCGTGATGGGTGGTTTCCGAACATCCCGCAGTCTTGTGAGGGTCGCAGGCGTAGCGCCCGCACGTAGCGCCGCAACGCCTGCATCGAGTTCTGGCGTCGTTGCCTTGGAGCCGAGCGCGTCGCGTGCTGTGCCGAGGTCGGCAGCGAGTCGACGTACGGCGGCTACGATGCGGTCGCCTCCGGCGTTCTTCATCGAGCCTTCGAGTGCGCGCTGAATTATCGGCTCGCTGGGCAGACCGGCACCGCGTGCCGAATCCACAATCGCGCCAACGCGCGCGCGTGTCTCGGGATCCAATCGCTGGTAGCGCGGATCCTCTCCGGGTGCCTGCGCAACAACCATGAGCAGCGCCATCAGGATCATGAACCACGACCTCCGATCGTCACAACCGAGCTTGGACTGCCGAACTCATCGTCGCGGGCGAGCGGCGCCGAGGGATCGGCCCGCCACTGCACACCGTCGACGAGGAACGCGTAGCGATAGCGGCCGGGCGCAAGCGATACGACGGTGGCCCACACGCCGCCGCGCGCGACATGCATTGGTGCGCGCGAGGGGTCCCAGTCGTTGAAGTCGCCGACCAGCGAGACAGAGGCGGCTTGGGGGGCGATGAGGACGAACTGAAAGGCGTCGGCTCCGTTGCCGGCCCGGCTCCAAGGCTGGCCGATCAGGACGGCGCCGAGCACTGCGGCGGCCGCAAGCCAGGGCAAGACGCGACCGAATGAACGACGAGCAACCGGCTCGGCCAGCGCCGGCTGGGCGATTTCGTTCATCACGCGCGTGTCGAGCGCTCGATCGATGTAGACGGGCCGGCGCAGCTCGTGAATCACACGCTCGACGATTTCTTCCCCATCGCGCTCGTGTTGGTCAAACATGTTCCGCCTCTTTCAAGATTCGCTGCAGGTGTTCGCGCGCGCGTTTGACGCGCATCTTCAACGCTGATATCCCCGCGCCGGTCAACTCTGCAATCTCCTCGTACTCGAGATCCTCAACGTGTTTGAGGAGAAACGCCTCGCGACACTCGGGCGTGAGCTTGGCGAGCGCCCGTCCCACGATATCAGCCCACTCCACCCGTTCGCCGTGATCGGGGTCGGACGCGCCGTTGAGCGCCCCCTCATCATTGACGATCCACCGGCGGCGCCGGGCCGTGCGCGCGCCCGTGGTGCGGCACCGGTTGACCAGGATACCGTACAACCACGCGCCGAATCGAGCCGGGTTATCGCAGCGCGCCAGGGAGCGATACGCCCGCACGAACGCGTCCTGTAACGCCTCTTCTGCATCCTCCCGATTCCCGATCATCCGAACAGCGTAGCGCCCCAGGCGATCGCGATATCGCGCGACCAGCACGGAATACGCACCGACGTCGCCGCCGCGAATCCGGAGCACCAGCTCCGCGTCTCCCTCTTCCACCTTCTCTATACCCATCCGGTAAGTCACCACGTCACAATAGATAACAAGAGCGGCCTGTGACGCCGCTTAGGGACATGTGGGTATTCAAAGCGAAAGGGATCCGAATCCGCAACACCCTGAGGAGGGTTTTGACGATGTCGAGACTGAATCACGTGTTCCTTGCCGCCGTCACTCCCGTCATGCTGGTTGCAGGCTGCTATCAGGATGAAGCGACAAATGCCTTGCCGGGGAACCGGCGGGCGACGCGTGTGCTCGTCACGGACGCCCCCTTCCCGTTCGATACGGTCGAGAGCGTAGACATCTATTTCATCAGCATTTCCGCCTCGGTCGAGCCCGATACCGGTAACGACGCCGGCAGCATGCATTGGGTGCCGATAGTCGAGCCGCACCGTCAGATCAATCTGCTGAGCTTGCAGCGGGGCGCCACGTCGCTGCTTGGTGAGAAGGAAATCCCGGCGAATCAGTACAAAGCGATCCAGGTCGTCATAGACGTAGATTCCTCCGCGATTCGGTTCAAGAACGGCTCACAAGCAGTCGTGCGCTGGGGCGGCTCGGGTCGCCAGGCAATTCATACCTTCGTCGAAGCGGCGATGGCCGTGCCCGATTCGGGTGCCGACATCGTGCTCGACTTCGACGTCGGCAGGAGCTTCGCGTTTAACAATCTTGGTGATGGAGCGTTTGACTTCTTCCCGTGGATTCGCGCAGTGAATGAAGACGCGACGGGGTCGATCTCCGGCACAGTGAGCAAGGACACGAGCGGCGGGTCTGCGGGCCCCGTGGCGAATGCGACCGTGAGCGCGTATGGCGGCGGTCCCGACAACTGGTACATCTACTCGACGGGCATCACCGACGCGGCGGGACACTACAAGCTGGCCTATCTCCTGCCGGGCACCTACATCGTTGACATCCAGCCCAAGGCACCGAGCAACCTTGGCGGCGATCTCGATTCGAGCGTCGTCGTCACGCGCGGCGCGGATACTCCGCACTCCGTGGTCCTGTCCGCGTTCAGCGGCGCGGTATTGATAAACGGCGCGAGCTCAATGCTGGTGAATCGCACCAACCGGCTCGAGGCGTTCGTCGTCGACGGGCAGCACCAGCAGGATCCAGACGCGCCGGTGGCGTGGCTGAATCTCGACACGAATGTCCTCGACTTGGCGACGTACCCTGAAAGCACCCACGTTGCACGGGTTACCTCCAAGATCGTTGGGACGGGTCGCATCGTGGCGTCGAGCGGCGGGCTCGCAGATACTCTCAACATCGTTGTGGCAGCCGATACGAGTCAGCCGGCCACGCGCAGACCCTGAGGACAGCGGCGGCACGGCGTGGCTATATTGCGCGCCGTGCCGCCTTCAGTGCTTCCCTCACATCACCGCCCCGGTGGCGGCTTTCGAAATCCCTGGGTTGATCCGGCCGTACCCGGTTACGGCAGCCTGCTCAAATGGATGCTCGTCCACCGTACCACGCGACCACGACCGAAGGATCCTGATCCGTCAGTATTCGCCCGTGTCCAGCCGTCCTTTGTAGCGCCACGCGCGCCGGCGTCTCAGCTCACAGTCACATGGGTCGGCCATGCCAGCCTGCTGATCCAGCTCAATGGTTTGAACATTCTCACCGATCCAATGTGGAGCGAGCGAGCGTCGCCCGCGCGATTCGCGGGACCGAAGCGCTGGGTGGCGCCGGGAATTGCGCTCGACGCGCTGCCGCCGCTTGACGTGATTCTGCAATCGCACAATCACTACGACCATCTCGATGATTACACGGTCCGCCAGCTCGTTCGGCGCCATCCGCAAGCATTCTGGGTCACGTCCCTGGGCCTCGCGCCGTTCATCCGTAAGCGCGGCGCCTCAGTCAACGCGGTGGTCGAGCTCGACTGGTGGGAAGAGCATCGCGTGGACTCGGTCCGCATCTCGGCCACGCCGGCGATGCACTTCAGCAGTCGCGGTATCGGAGATCGCGGCGATACACTGTGGTGCGGGTTCGCGCTCGCGGCGGGAAGTGGGCGACGCGTGTTTTTCGCCGGGGACACCGGATTCCACCCGGACTTCGGCGTCATCGGCGAGCGGCTCGGTCCATTCGATGTCGCGTTCCTTCCGATCGGGGCCTACGAGCCGCGCTGGTTCATGCGATATCTGCACATGAATCCGGAGGAAGCAGTGGACGCGTTCCGCGTGCTGAACGCGCGGGTCATGGTGCCCATTCACTGGGGAACGTTCAAGCTCACCGACGAAGCGATGGACGAGCCTCCCGCTCGCGCGCGAAGCGCGTGGCGAGCAGCGCAATTAGCTGATGACCGCTATCGGCAGCTTGCACATGGTGAGACCCTCACGCTGTAGGAGACCCATTCGATGCGGTCTGTGATCTTGATGGCGTTGGTTGTCTTCGTCGCCGCGTGCGGAGCGCGGCGACCGGCCCCGCCCCTCGCTGGCCCGTCGACCGCCCCCGTATACGAGACGGCCGAGCGCGTTGCGCTCATCGCGGCGCCGGTCGAAAGCGACTGGACGGGCCTGGGCAACGAAGCGGCGTCCCTCCTCTCGCAGTACATCAGGATCAACACGACGAATCCGCCCGGGAACGAGATCGTTGCGGCGCGGTGGCTCGCCACGGTGCTGCAATCGGAGGGCATCGAGTCGCGGATCTTCGAGCCCGCGGCGGGCAAGGCCAACCTTTACGCGCGTCTCGCCGGTGACGGCAGCGCGCGGCCCTTGATCCTGTTGAATCACATGGACGTCGTGCTGGTGTCGCCGCAATACTGGTCCGTCGACCCTTTCGGCGGGGCCATCAAGGATGGCTACGTTTGGGGTCGCGGCGCGCTCGACATGAAGGGTGAGGGGATTGCCCAGCTGATGACGCTGCTGATTCTCAAGCGGGCAAAGGTGCCTCTGAAGCGCGACATCATCTTTCTCGCCACGGCCGACGAGGAGATCGGGGCAGGAGTCGGCGCGGCGTGGGTCGTCGAGCGCCAACCCGAGCTGGTTCGCGGTGCGGAGTTTCTGCTGAATGAAGGCGGCATGACCCGTTCTGACGGACGGGGTGGCGTGCAGTTTTACGGCATCGGCACGACCGAGAAGTCCCCCTTCTGGCTCGACGCAACGGTCAGGGGCACCGCGGGGCACGGCTCTCGTCCCACGCCCGACAATCCCGTGCATCGCCTCGTCCGTGCCTTGAGCCGCATCGCCGAGTGGCAAACCCCGCTGATCGTGACGCCCGTCGTGGAGCGGTCATTCCGCGATCTCGCCGCGATCGAGCGGGACACGACGACCCGGCGCTGGCTGGCCGACATCAAGACGGCGCTGCGCGATTCTGTCGCGGTTCGCGTCCTCACGTCCGATCGCACCTACAACGCGCTGCTGCGCAACACGATCTCGGTCACGGGCCTCAAGGGCAGCGACAAGACCAACGTGATTCCCCCCCTCGCGACCGCGGCGCTCGACGTACGCCTCCTGCCGGGTCAGGAGCCGGCGGCATTTCTCGCTGATCTCGTCCGCGTGGTGGGGGACACAGGCGTGACATTCAAGCCGCAGGGTCCAAACTGGCCCGCGACCGAAAGTTCGACCGAGACGGAGATGTTTCGCGCGATCACCGCCGTAGCGCAGGCGCGCCAGCCTGGCACGCTGGTCACGACGCTCATGCTCGCGGGCTTTACCGATAGCCACTATTTCCGGCGACTGGGTATTGCGAGTTACGGCCTGAGCCCGTTCCCCCTGACGGAGCGCGACTCTCGCGGCGTGCACGGGAACGACGAGCGCGTGAGTCTCGACGCACTCCGCATGGGGGTGCGGTTCTACTACGACGTCGTGTCTCGCGTCGCCGCGAAGTGACTCCTTAGCGGCTGTCCGAGCTCACACCCGCCGGCCGGGCCGGTGCGTTCTTCACGTAGCGGTCGAACCAGCCGATCATTTCGGCCAGCGTGTGCAGCACCGATTCCCGCGCCGCGTATCCGTGCGACTCGTTCGGCAGCATCACGAGCCGGCCCGTGCCGCCCAATCCCTTGATCGCTGCGAACAACCGTTCGGATTGAATCGGATACGTCCCGGAGTTGTTGTCGGCCTCGCCGTGGATCATCAAAATCGGTTCGTTGATGCTGTTGGCCGAGACAAACGGTGACATGGCGAGATAAACCGATCGCGCCTGCCAGAATGTGCGGTCTTCGTTCTGGAACCCAAACGGCGTCAGCGTCCGGTTGTAGGCGCCGCTGCGCGCGATACCCGCCCGAAACAGGTCCGAGTGCGCGAGCAGGTTCGCCGTCATGAACGCGCCGTAGCTATGGCCGCCGATCCCGATCCGAGTCGAATCCGCAACGCCGAGGTCCACGATTGCTTTCACCGCGGCTCGAGCGCTCGCAACGAGCTGCTCGACGTAGTGGTTGTTCGCCGTATCGCCGCCAATGATCGGCATCTTGGGATCATCGAGCACGGCGTAGCCCTGCGTCAGGAAGAACAGATGGGACGGACCGCGAATGAGATTGAACCGGTTGGGCGCCGCGAACACCTGGCCGGCCGCGGCGGCCGAGGCGAACTCGGTGGGATACGCCCACATCACGACGGGGAGACGGGTGCCGGACGCGTATCCCGGCGGCAGGTAGAGCGTTCCTGACAGATTCGTCCCGTCGGCTCGTTTGTAGGTGATCAGCCGCTTCTGGATGCCGGTGAGCTGCGGCGCGGGATCCTTGAAGGTGGTGAGCGCCCGCAGCGAGCCGCGCCGTACATCACGCACGAAATAGTTCGGCGGCTCGGTCCGCGACTCGCGGCGCGTGACGATCCTCGTTCCGGCGTCGTCCAGGACCGCCACGACGCTCTCGTAGTGCACGGTATCGGCGCGCCAGAGACGCTCCATTTTGAGCGTGCGCAGGTTAAAGCGGTCGAAGAACGGCCGGCCGCCCTGCGGGGACGCGCCGAGTCCCGCGAAGTATGCCCAGTCCCCATTGCGCCGCATCACCTGATCCCCCGCGGCCGTCGCGCGCATCAGCGCGAAGCCCGGGTCGCCGTAGCGATCTTCGGCGCTGCGATCCCAGACGACGCGCGGCGCCGTCCCGGGGCGGCCGGCATCGGCCAGCCACGTCTTGGCCCAGCGCCGCTCGCGGTCGTACTCGAGGATCAGCGCGCGGCCGCCCGAATCCCACTGCAGCCCGCTGTAGCGCTTCCCCAGCTTCAGGAACTCGACGGGCCCGCCCGTGAACGGGGCCGCGAGCAGCACGACGCGGTCCTGATGCTCGACTTTGCTCTTCGGGTCGCCGCCATCCAGCGCCTCCGCCCACACAAGCGTCGCCGGCACGTCCGGGCGCCAGTTCACGGCGCGCGGGCCGGGTCGCACGCCCCGGATCGGCACGTTCTCGGCGAGGGGCTGCTGAGCGACGCGCGCCACCACCTCGCCGCGGAGATTCCAGACCTCGATCTCCTTGGGGAAGCGTCCCGCGGGCACGAGATACGAGTAGGGACGCAGCGTGCGGGAGACGAGCACGAACTCGCCGTTCGGCGACACATCGACGTCGTCGAAGATCGCGGGCCGGCCGATCGGGGTCCGCCGGCCGCTCGCGGCATCCACGAGGGCGAGCTGCGCCGTGAAGTAGTGCGTGTAGAGCGCCTCGTCCTGCGCGTTGTCGAGGAGATCCTGGAAGGTCGCGGCCGGAGCGGCGCGGCCAGTCGCGTCCTGCGTCGTTGGTCCGATCGGGGCCGCCGGTGCCACGGGAGCAGCGCCACGATCGTCAGGGACAAAGCGACAGAGCAGCCGTCCCCCGTCGGGCATCCACTCGCAGGGGGCGCCATCGGTGGCGTTGAGGCCTGGCCCACCGCTCGTGAGCTCGCGCGTCTGGCCGGAGGCGACGTCCGCGATCCACAGCGCCAATCCTGAATCGCGCGTCTGGACGAAACTGACGGAGCGTCCGTTCGGAGCCCAACTCACGAACGACAGCGCCGCCGGCGTCGGGACGCTGATGCGCCGCTCCGTGCCGTCCTCGATCCGCTTGAGCAGCAGCCCGTTGATCGCCCCGGGAAGCTGCGGACCGCTGGTGCGCGGGTTGATGCGCGCTCCCGCGAGCCGCAGCATCGGTTGCGCCAGCTCGGCGATCGACGGCATGCTGCGCTGCTCCAAGAGCAACAGCCATTGCCGATCGGGCGAGACGTTCGCGCTTGGAAGCGGCGGCGCGTCCAGAATGTCGACGATGACTTGTGGCGGCGTCTTGTAGGGCGTCTGGGCGGAAACGCTCGGTGTGCTCAGCACCAGCCCAAAAACGAAAAGAATGCGGCGCATAGGACATCGCTCGATGGCGGGAAACGGAAACCTGGCCCCGCGCACCGCGTGGCGCAACTGGCTACTTGAGTTGTACCACAAAGCGCACGCTGATCCGCTCAGCGTTCTGAGGACTGATGCTACACGAGCATTCCTGCCCGATGACTCGCTTCACGCCGATGACTTCGGCGTCGGCAATTCCTGCGACGTCACGGTAAGTGATTTCGAGCGTCCGGCCGTCGATCACGCGGTAGCTGACGGGGCGGCCCAGCAGCCGATGGTGCGGATCGATTTTTGCGAGTCCGTCCGCGAGCTTGCGCTGCAAATCCGATATCAGCTCGGCGGAAGTCATCGGCGTCGCCCTCGCACCGCGGCGGCGTTGCGCCGCATGCCGGCCGCGCCGGGTCGCGAAAACGGCGTGTCGCCATACTGTCGCGCGAAGTCTTCGTCGCTCAGCGTCGCAACGGCTGCGGCGTCGGGCGCCATCACGTCTGGTCGCGGCGCCAAGCCCTCATCGGCGGTCGCCTGCGCGAAGCTGATATTCCAGGGACACACGTCCTGGCAGATGTCACAGCCGAACAGCCACTCGCCGACTTGCAACTGCTCGGCTGCCGTGAAGTCCCCGCGCCGCTCGATCGTCAAATACGAGATGCACGCGCGGGCGTCGAGATCGCGAGGCCCGACGAATGCCTGCGTCGGACACGCGTCCAGACAGCGCCGGCAGGTGCCGCACCGATCCGCTTCGAAGGGCAAGTCCGGCTCGAGCTCCGCGTCGGTCAATACGACGCCGATGAACGTGAACGAGCCGATCTCCGGATGGATCAGCATCATGTTCTTGCCGATCCACCCGAGCCCGGCGAGCTGCGCCAGCTCGCGCTCGGGCACTGGTCCGGCGTCGATGTAACAGCGGGTCCGGGAGCCGGGAGCCAGGAGCCGGATCGCCGCGGCGAGCTGTTCGAGTCGTTCGCCCAGGACGTCGTGGTAGTCTGAGGACCAAGCGTATTGCGCGACACGAGGGCTAGCCCCGGGCGGAAGCCCGGGGCCGGCGGAAACAGCGTCCGTTTGGTTTTCCCGGGGCTGCCGCCCGGGGATAGCATGACAATAGTTGGTGAGGGTGACAACCGCAGTTTTTGCGCCGCTCATGATCAGACGCGGGTCTTTCCGCTTCTCCGCCTGACGAGTGAGATACGTCATCGTGCCCGCGTGGCCGGCCGCAAGCCACGCATCGAGCTCCGCCGCGTGCGGATTGCGATCGAGCCGCGCGATCCCGGCCGCCGCGAAGCCCAACGCGTGTGCGCGACGTTTGAGCTCTACGGTTTGCTCGACCCTGTTCATAACCCCATCGTTTCGCGCCGCCAGCGCGCGAAATTCACGACGTCAGCGACCGGTGGGACCGCGTCCGGGTCGCCGTACGCAGTAAACATCCGCCACCGGATGTACTCGCGCGGCGGGAGCGGAAGAAATGGCGGACGCCGCCACCAGTTGCGCGAGCGGAAGCTCCACGTGAGCCGCAACAAGTCGATGGCGAGTTGCGGGCGCAGCAACGCGCGCAGCGCCAAACGCAGATACAGTGCCGGCCAACTCGCAATACGCTCCATTCCTTCTGTATATTCCCGGCCTATGACGCTCGCAAGCAGCGTACGACCGCGCGCGCTTGGACTCGTCCGCTACCGGGACGAGTTTCCCATCTTCAGGGACAGCGTCTATCTCAACACCTGCTCGCTGGGAGCGCTGGGCGAGCGATCTCGCCGCAAGGTAGCGGAATTCCTCGACATCTGGCAGGCGCGTGGCGCCGCAGCGTGGTACGACGTGTGGTGGGAGGCATTAGGTGACCTGCGCGCGCGCTACGGCCGGATCGTCAACGCGGCGCCGGGGGAGATCGCTCTCGCGCCCAGCATTTCCGTCGCGCTCAGCGCGGTGGCCGAGTCGATCGACTATCGCAGGCGTCCCAAGGTGGTCGTCACATCCCTCGACTTTCCGACCGTCGCCTACCAGTGGCTCGCGAAAGGCCGCGAAGGCGTCGAGCTGGTCGTCGTCGAAAGCCCTGACCAGATCGGTGTCCCCGTCGAGGCGATCGCGCGCGTCATCGACGATCGCACCGCGCTGGTCGTGACCTCGCACGTGTACTTTACGAGCGGTGCGATCCAGAACATCAAACGAATCGCGGCGGCGGCGCATGAGCACGGCGCGCTCTGTCTCATCGATGCCTACCAATCCGTCGGCCAGATTCCGGTCGACGTGCAGGACGCCGGGGTCGACGTGCTGGTCGCCGGCGGCCTCAAGTGGCTGCTCGGCGGGCCTGGCATCGTTTTCCTCTACGTGCGTGACGCGGTCGCCCGGAAGCTCGAACCCGCCATCGCCGGCTGGTTCGGGCAGCGGGATCAGTTTGCGTTCGATCCGCGAGGGTTGACGTTTCACGATGACGCGCGCCGCTTCGAGCTCGGCACTCCGGCTCTAGCGGCGATCTACGCGCAGTTGGGGGGACTCGAGTACATCGAGGAGATCGGGATCCCGGTCATTCGGGAGGCGACGGCGGCTTTGACCGAGGACCTGATCGAGCGCGCGCGGGTAGCGGGATTACGCCCCAAGGTCGCCCCCGATGCCCAGCAGCGTTCCGCGATCGTCATGATCCCGATGCCGGACCCGGCGGGAGCGGTCCGACACCTGGCCGCGGGCGGCATCATCGCAGACAGCCGGCCCGGTCATGTTCGACTCTCGCCTTTCTTCTATAACCTGCAGGATGACAATGCCAGAGCAACCGAGCGCCTCGCCTCGCAGCCCGCTCACTGAAGACGAACAACTACTCATACCGCCGCAGGTCGTTCCGATCGAGCGTCGGGCGTCCTTCACGAGCACAGATCCGTGGCGCGTGCTGCGCATCATGGGGGAATTCGTCGAGGGCTTCGACACGCTATCCGACGTCCGCAACGCGGTGACCATCTTCGGCTCGGCGCGCACGCTCGAAGGAGATCGGTTTTACACGGCGGCGTACGAGACCTCGAAGATGCTTGCGAAGGAAGGGTTTGCCGTGATCACCGGCGGCGGACCGGGGATCATGGAAGCCGCCAACCGCGGGGCAAAGGAGGCCGGCGGACTCTCGATCGGCTGCAACATCGAGCTGCCCTTCGAGCAGGGCACGAACCGGTGGGTCGAGCGCTCGATCAACTTTCGCTATTTCTTTGTGCGCAAGACGATGTTCGTGAAGTATTCCACCGCGTTCATCACGTTCCCCGGCGGGTACGGCACCATGGACGAGCTTTTCGAAGCGCTCACACTCGTTCAGACGGGTAAGGTCAAGCAGTTCCCGGTTGTGCTGTTCGGCAAGGACTACTGGGGTGGCTTGGCCGACTGGCTCAAGGAGCGCGTCGCGGGTGAAGGCAAGATCTCCCCGGAGGACCTGAATCTGTTTCTCGTAACCGACGACCCCAAAGAGGCGCTCGGATGGATTATCGAAGCCCGTGAGCGCCGCACGCGCGCGTTCCGCGCGATGCAGCCGATCAGCCAGTCCACCCGATGACACAAAACGAGTTCCTGCGTGGGCAGCGCATCAGCCCCAAGCCGATCAGCGGCAAGGAGACGGTCGCCGACCTGGTCGATAACGCGTTTCTGGCGTACAATGCCGGCCGACTCGCCGAAGGCTGCCGTCTGTTCAGCGAGCGCATGCTCGAAACCGATGTGACGGTGGGTATGAGCCTCACCGGCGCGATGACCCCCGCAGGCCTCGGCATGTCCACGATCATCCCCCTGATCGAAGCGGGATTCGTGGATTGGATGGTTTCGACGGGCGCCAATCTCTACCACGACGCCCACTTCGGCCTCGGCATGGCGATGCACCGCGGTACCCCGTTCGCAAACGATGTCGTGTTGCGCGAGGAAGGAGTCGTGCGGATCTACGACATCTTCTTCGACTACGACGTGTTGCTCTCAACCGATCGCTTCGTGCGCGAAGTCTCGGCACGTCCCGAGTTCCAGCGAACGATGAGCACTGCCGAGTATCACTACATGCTGGGTGGCTACGTCCTCGAACGCGAGAAGGCGCTCGGTCTCTCACGCAAGTCAGTACTCGGCGCCGCCCACACGGCAGCCGTGCCGATCTACACCTCCTCCCCTGGTGATTCGTCAATCGGCATGAACGTGGCGGAGCAGGCGCTTTCGGGAAGCAAGCTGCGGTTCGACGTCAGCGCGGACGTCAACGAAACGTCGGCGATCGTCTTCTCGGCGAAGGTCCAGGGCGGCAAGAGCGGCGTCCTGATCATCGGCGGCGGTAGCCCCAAGAATTTCGTCTTGCAGACCGAGCCGCAGATCCAGGAGGTCCTAGGCATCAGCGAGAAGGGTCACGACTACTATCTGCAGCTCACGGATGCCCGGCCCGACACGGGCGGACTGTCGGGAGCGACGCCATCGGAGGCGGTGAGCTGGGGTAAAGTGGACCCCGATCAGTTGCCGGGCACGGTGGTCGCCTATCTCGACAACACGATCGGCTTTCCCATTCTCGCATCGTATGCGCTCGCCCGCCGCCGCCCCCGGACGCTGAAACGCCTCTATGAGCGGCGTGCTGAAATGATGCGTGAGTTGACCGATTCCTACCTCGAAGCGAAAGCCGACCGCGATGCGCGCGCCGAGGCAGCCATGCGGCGGGGGTGAGCGCACCACCTGACCGTTCGGAAACGCGTCGTCCGTCCGGGGCCTACGCGATGTACGTCCTGGGTCTTCTGACCCTGGTCAACTTGCTCAACTATCTCGACCGCAACGTGGTGTATGCGGTCTTCGAGCCCATCAAACGGGACCTCAACCTCACCGACGCCCAGCTCGGCTGGCTGGGCTCGGCTTACATCATCGTGCTATCACTCGCGGCGTTGCCGCTCGGCGTGATCGGCGATCTACGGTCCCGTCGCGCGGTGATCACCTGGGGCGTGACCATCTGGAGCGCCGCCACCGCACTGGGTGGATTCGTCAGGCACTTTTGGCAGTTGTTTGCCTGCCGCGCGCTCGTCGGCTTCGGTGAAGCCGGTTATAACCCCGCGTCGCAGGCCATCATCGCGCAGTACTACAAGGGCCGTCGCCGGGCCTTCGCCATTGGTGTCTTCTCCGTGGGCATGGCGCTCGGCGGCGTGCTCGGGATCTGGTTCGGCGGCGTCATCGCCGAAGAATACGGCTGGCGCTGGGCGTTCATCTGGATGGGAATTCCGGGCCTCGTACTGGCGGTGCTCGCGTCGCGCCTGCGCGAGCTGGATCGCCGGCCGCCGCCCCCAATCGTGGACACACTGCGCGAATGGTGGCGACACGGCATGCGCGGGGTGACCCACTATGTCGCGCCGCTCGCCATCTGCGCCGGCATCGGCGCCGCCATCGCCGGGGTGCTGGCATTGTTCGAGCGCATTCCCCCGTTGATCGGGACTGCCGTTTTTGGCGTCGGTGTCAGCGTCGGTATCGCATGGACCGTGTGGCGCCTCGTGCCGTTGGCCGTGCGCCGGACTACGGAAGCCGGCGCCGTGGCCGCGGGAGCGGTGGACGACTTTCAGGACGCGGCCGTGCTGGTGCTGCGGACTCCGACTTTGATTTGGGTGTTTCTCGGCGGCGCGATGATCACGTTCGCCGTGAATGGGCTCGTCGCCTGGGCGGCCGCGTTCATGCAGCGAACCCATGGACTCTCCGTAGCGCGCGTGGGCGCCGAGTTCGGAATGTGGGCGCTCGGAGGCGGCATCCTGGGGGCGCTCATCGGCGGCCGGATGGCCGACCGCTTGCAGCAGCGCTGGCGCGGAGGCCGGGTGCTCGTGTCTGGTGCCGGATTCGTCCTCGGCACGCCGGTGTGCGCTGCGTTGATCCTCGTCGAGGATCTGCGATGGTTCGGCCCGCTGATCATGGCGACCTACTTCCTTTATACCTGGTACAATGGCCCCCTCGTCGCCGTCATTCTCGACGTCGTGCCGGCAGCCGTGCAGGCCTCGGTACTGGGAGCGTACGTGCTGTTTTCACATTTGGCCGGTGACGCCTTGGCGCCGCCGCTGATCGGCTACCTCTCCGATCGCACGGGCAGCCTGCGTACCGCGATGTTATTGCTCCCCGCCGTCGGCCTGCTGGGAGGACTCGTGATTCTCATCGCTTTGAGGACCGTGGCGGGCGATATCGGAAGGGCCGGACTGTCGAACGGTCGGACGGTTGGACAATGAAGATCGCCGTGATCTTCGACTCGCTGCATCCGGAGTGGGGGGATGCCGACTACAAACGCGAGATCGAGCAGAAGGTCGAGGAGGCGGAATACGACGTCGCCAGGGCGTTGATGGCCGGCGGCCATGACGTCCTAATGATCGGCATCGGCGATGATGTGTCGTTGCTCCTCCACAGACTCGCGGAGTTTCAGCCGAGACTGGTCTTCAATGGCTGCGAGGGCTTCCGCAAGAACGCGCGGCATGAGTATGCGATCGCGGCGCTGCTCGACATGCACGGCTATCGCTACACGGGGTCGTCGCCCACGGCACTCCTCGTGGCCCGCAACAAATCGCTGACCAAAAAAGTTCTCGCCTATCACGGGATCCGTGTTCCGGCGTTCGCCGAGTTTCACGACGGGGATGAGCTCATGCGGCCGTCGGAGCTGCGCTTTCCGTTGATCGTGAAGCCGCTGCTCGAGGACGCGTCGATCGGTATCGCTCAAGCGTCGGTCGTCGAGGACGACCAGAGTCTCACGCAGCGCGTGGAGTTCATTCACGGCAAGTACCACCAGGCCGCGATCGTCGAGGAGCTCGTGGAGGGGCGCGAAGTGTACGTCGGGCTCATCGGCAACGATAAGCTCGAAGTCCTGCCGCTCACGGAGATGACGTTCGGAGAGCCAGAAATGGGCGAGCACCGCATCGCGACGTACAAAGCCAAATGGGACGAGGACTACCGCAAGAAAAAGAAGATCAGAAACGTATTCGCCAAGGGCGTCTCCGATGAGCTGACGCGACGTATTGGCGAGATTTGCAGGACGGCATTCCACGCGCTCTGGCTTCAGGATTACGGGCGCGTGGACGTGCGCCTCGCCCACGACGATGAAGTGTACGTCCTCGAGGTGAACCCGAATCCCTTCATCGCGGCGGAGCACGAGATGGCGGAGGCGGCGGAGAAGGCGGGTCTCAAGTACAACGCGTTCATTCAACGCATCGTCGCCGAGGCAATGGCGCGATGAGCCGCCGCGAAGTCCCCACTCCCGAGCTGCGCTGCCCGCGCTGCCACACCGAGCTGGAGCGCTTTTGGAGCTACTGCCCGAGCTGCAGCCGCCGGCTCGAGTGGAAGGATACGCAGCGGGAAACCGGCGCCGAGTGCGCGTATTGCGGCTGGATGGTGTCGGACACGGCGTCGTTCTGCCCCTGGTGCGGTCGCGACATCCACGACAAGGACTCGAGCGACGAGCCGCTCAAGGCGCCCAAAGGTTTCAAGTTCCACGCTCGCTGCGACTGGGGGTGCGGCGGTGGAGTCATGTACCCGATGCGATTCTGCCCGTGGTGCGGACGCGCGCAAACGTGGCGCTACGACGATTTCCAGAACGTGTGTCCGCACTGCGACCGCGGCGTGGACGATTGGATGGCCACGTGCCCCTGGTGCGGCGAGGACGCCACTGGCCGCGATCTGATCCCGCGGGCGCTGCGCCGGGCGAGGCGGCTGCTGGTCGTGTCCCGCATTCGGGACTGGCATTACCGCGTCGCGCTCCGGCCCGGTGTGTCCGGCGTCGCGCCGCGCGCTCCGAAAGTCATCGAGCTCGACCGGCGGTACGTCACCGGCAAGCGCCGGCGGGACGAGATCTCCTGGAACATGCTCACCGGCCTGCTGCTCCACGAGCTGGGGCACTCGTTCCTCTATCATCACTGGTCGTGGACACGGTCCGGCCGCTTCCGCCGCGCGTTTGGTGAAGTGCGTAAGGCGTACCGGGTGGCGGACGAGCACTGGGTGGACTTCGAGCGGCGCCGTATCGCAACGACACTCACTGATTACGTCAGCGCGTACGCTGCAACCCACCCCCAAGAGGACTTCGCGGAGACGTTCCGGTTCTACGTGATGCGGCGTGGGCGACTACGAGAGCTATTCGCCGAGTTCGGCCGCAAGCGCAAGGGTGTACGCCTGTACGAGAAGTTCCTGGTGCTGCACGATTTTGTGAGAAGTCTGAGAGGGTGGAAGTGAAGCAACCTTCCAGCTTTCGTCAGTATCCAACGGTGCATGATCACACCGTGGCTTTCCGCCGTGCTCGTTCTCGCCCAGGAGCGCCCTTCCCTCGATTCCGCCTCCGTGGCGCGCCTGCTCAGCCAGCTCAAGACGAGCGATTCGACCGTCTGCGCGCTCGCGGGACAGGCACTGACCAATTTCGGGGGCTTGTGGGGTTGGAGAAGTTGGGGCAACCCCGGGCTTGGTCTGCCCATGCCCCGCCCAATGCCTACACCCATGCCTATGCCCGGTGGTGGAGGGGGAATACACATCGGCATGCACGCGGGCTCCGCGCGTCTGGATTCCGCAGTCGTGCGTGCGTTCCAGGCCGTTGTCCGCGACGACAATCGCTGCATTCGCAACATTGCGGTCCGCGTCCTCGCCAACCACGGCAACTCCGGCACCTACGACCTATTCATCGCCCTGCTCCGCGACAACCGCGCGGACCTTCGGGAGACGGGCGCGATCGGACTTGGGGAGCTCGAAGACTCGCGCGCGATCAACCCGTTGAGCGACGCGCTGCACCGTGACACGAGTGCTGTGGTGCGGATGACCGCGGCGTGGGCGCTGGGTGCAATCGAGGAACAGGTGGCTATCGACGCGCTCGACCGCGCGCTCAGCGATCGCGATCCGCGCGTCCGGCGCGGCGCTGCTTGGGCCTTAGGGGCGATTGAAGATCCACGTGCGGTTCGACCGCTCGGCGCGACACTCGGTGATCAAGTCCTGGATGTGCGGCTCGTTGGCGTCTGGGCGCTTGGGGAAATCGAAGACGCATCCGCCGTGCCGGTGCTGGCGCCGGCGACGAAAGATCGGGACGCGAAGGTCAGGCAAGCAGCGGCTTGGGCGCTCGGACAAATCGAGAGTGCCCAGGGCGTTGACCTGCTTGAGGGCCTGATCCGTGATCCGGTGTTGGAGGTTCGCAAGACCGCGATCTGGGCGCTCGGAGAAATCGAATCCAACGGCGGCGTTGCTCCTGCGGCGACTGCGCTCAAGGACGCCGACCCCGAAGTGCGAGGGCTTGCGGCCTGGGCTCTCGGGCAGATCGAAGACGATCAGGCTGTCGAGCCGTTGGTCGCGGCTCTCAAGGACAGCGACATCGAGGTCCGCGCGACCGCAGCCTGGGCCCTTGGCCAGATTGAGAGCCCGCGCGCGCGGCAGGGTTTGATCGCGGCGCAGCAAGACGAATCCGCCTCGGTGCGCCGCTCGGCGACCTGGGCGCTCCGGCAGATCGACGGTGACGATCACGGATCTCGGATTCGCGTGCGCCCCAACGTGAAGGTCAAGCCTTAGACGTGCGTCGAAAGGCCTGCGACTGCTCCACCACACGCCGGTAGTCGCTCCGCTCCTCGGCTTCGCGCGAATCGTCCCAGCCGAGGAGCTTTTTCATCCGGGCGGCGACCGCCGGGACCAGATCGCGCGCCTGGTCACGGAAGTCGTAAAACAGATGCAGCCTCCGAATCAGAACGTCTTGCACTCGCACGGCCATCTCCCGTTCGACCGCATACGTGACCTCCGCCCAGATTTCCGGTCGGCCGGGGACGACGGGATCGCCGAGCGCCCGATCCCGGTCGACGAGATTCCAGACCGCTGCCGCCTCGCTGCCGTAATAGGCGACCAAGTGCTGCGCGGTGCCTTCGGATGCTCCGCGCGCCCGCACGGATTCAACCAGAACCTGGAGATCGGCAGCCTCGCCGCCGGGGAGGGGGTGACGGTCCGTCGCGGCGCGCCGAGGCTGCGGGCGACCGTCCAGCTCGTGCAGTCGCTTGCCAACGCGATCCGCCACGTCGCGTGCCATGATGCGGTAGGTCGTCAGTTTGCCGCCGGCGATGGTGATGAGCCCCTGCGGGCTTTCATCGATGTGGTGCTCCCGTGAGACCTGCGACGGATTCGATTGGTTGTGCCGATTGAGCAAGGGCCGCAGACCCGCCCATCCCGACACCACGTCGTTCTGTGTCAGGTGCGCGTCGGGGAATGCGGCATTGGCGGATCGCAGCAGATACGTCACGTCGGCACGAGTGACGCGCAGGCCGTCTGGCGACGTATCGGCGTCGGTGTCGGTCGTTCCGACGTACGAGAACTCCCCCCACGGCAGGACAAACATGACCCGGCCGTCGATTGGTGAGAACAACGTCACGGCATGCTCGTTGGCGACACGGCGTCGGGGCACGGCAACGTGCGCGCCCTTGGTGGGTCGCAGCAGCGGGGTTGCCCGTGGATTGTCCAGCAGACGGATACCGTCCGACCACGGTCCAGCGGCGTTGACGACGACGTTGGCCCGGATGGTGAACGTCTCGCCGCTCAACACGTCCCGGACCGTCGCGCCGCGTATCCGCCCATCGGGTTTCAACAGGGAGGTGACCTCGGCGTAGTTGGCGACGAGCGCGCCCGCTCGTGCTGCCGCGCGCACCGTGGCGAGGGTCAGTCGCGCATCATCCGCCTGCGCATCGTAGTACAGCGCCGCTCCGACCAGCCCTCGATCGCGCAGTCCCGGCTCCACGCGCCGAACCTTCTTGGCCGAGAGCCACCGGTGCCATTTCACATTCCGAAACAACGACAGCATGTCGTACAGCCACATCCCCGCCCGCAGTTTCCAGGATGGGACCCGTCCGCCGCGATATACGGGGAACAAGAACGGGAGGGGCCGGACCAAATGTGGTGCGATGCGAAGGAGTACGCGACGCTCGTGACTCGCTTCGAACACGAGCCGGAGGTCGCCCTGCTCGAGATACCGAATGCCGCCGTGAATCAGCCGGGATGAGTTGGACGATGTGCCGGCACCGAAGTCCGATTTGTCGACCAGCGCGGTGCGAATGCCGCGCAGCGCTGCGTCGCGCGCGATGCCGGCCCCGGTGATGCCGCCGCCGATGATCAGCAGATCCACGGCGCTGTCTGCCATTTCACCAAGCGCCGCGGCGCGAGACAGGTGCGAGAATGGCGATTCGCCTGCCAACTCCCCTCCACTTTCACGGCGTAGTAGGTTTCGAGTCCGCTTTGGAGGGGAGAATCTAATGCCCGGTCTCAACGGTCGGCGCGTAGCGGTGGTCGCCGGTGTCCGAACGCCGTTCAGCAAAGCCGGCACGTCGCTGAAGGATGCCCGTGCCGTCGATCTCGCGCGGTACGCGACACGCGAGCTGCTCGAGCGTACCAACCTCGACGGTGAAGAAGTCGATGAAGTCGTCTTCGGACAGGTCGTGCCGTCCGCCCTGGTGCCCAACATCGGCCGGGAAGTCAGCCTTTTGCCGCAGTTTCCACGGGAAATTCCGGCCTACTCCCTGAACCGGGCGTGCGCGTCCGCAAACCAGGCGATCAGCTCGGCGCACGATCAGATCGCGCTGGGCAACGCGGATGTCGTCATTGCGGGAGGGGCGGAGGCGCTCTCGGATATTCCCATTCTCGCCTCGCGTCGCCTCGCGGACATCCTGGTGGAAGCCAATAAGGCCAAATCGTTGGGTGCCCGTCTCAAGACATTCGCGAGGCTCCGGCCGCGCGATCTCGTTCCCGTGGCGCCTGCCATTGCCGAGCCCTCGACCGGCGAGTCGATGGGCCAGTCGGCCGAGAAGATGGCGAAAGAGAATCACATCTCGCGGGAGTTGCAGGATCGGTGGGCTCTGCGAAGCCACACGCTCGCTGCTCAGGGAACGGCTGATGGCCGGCTCACTGCCGAGATCGTCCCGTGGTTGCCGACCCGTCCGGGTGCTGCGCCGGTACAACAGGACAACGGCATCCGGACCGACACGTCACTCGAGCAAATGGCGACGCTGAAACCGGTCTTCGACCGCCGCTATGGCAGCGTCACCGCCGCGAATTCTTCCCCCCTGACCGATGGCGCGTCCGCTGTCCTGCTGATGAGCTCGGAGGCGGCGCAAGCGCTGGGATACGAACCACTCACCTACATCCGCTCCTACGCCGTCGCCGCGGTCGATCCCGGTTGGCAGCTGCTACAGGCGCCGGTGTGGGCCGTCCCAAAGGCGCTGGAGCGGGCCGGCATCCAATGGAAGGACTTGGGGTTGATCGAGCTGCACGAGGCGTTTGCATCGCAGGTGCTTTCCAACCTTCAGGGATTCGCTTCCAAGGGGTGGGAGATCAACGAGGAGATCATCAACGTGATGGGTGGCTCGATCGCGATCGGCCATCCGTTCGGCGCGACCGGCGGCCGGCTCGTCACCACGCTCTCCAATGAGATGCGCCGACGCGAGGTGCAGTTCGGGCTTATCTCGGTGTGCGCGCAGGGCGGGATGGGCTTCGCGATGGTGCTGGAACGGCGCTAGTGGCAATCACGACGGCACCCACGATCACAGCGCCCGCGGTTTCCTGGGACGTGGATGACGGGATCGCGACCGTCACACTCGATCTCAAGGGTCATCCCGTCAACGTGATCTCTCGCGCGGTGAAGGACGAGTTCCTCGCGTGTTTCGCCGCACTGGCCGATGACTCACGCGTGGGCGCAATCGCGTTTCTCTCCGGCAAGGCCGACAATTTCATCGCCGGCGCAGACATCGAGGAGTTCGTCAGACTCGGCTCCGCAGCCGAGGCCGAGCGACTCGCGGCCGAAGGTCAGGAGATGCTTGAACGCGTGGCGCGATTCCCGAAGCCGATCGCCGTCGGTATCCACGGCGCCTGCCTGGGTGGCGGGTTCGAATTCGCCCTCGCGTGCCACTACCGCGTCGCCAGCGATCATGCCAAGACGCAAATCGGTCTTCCTGAAATCCAACTCGGCATCCTTCCAGCGGCCGGCGGCTGCCAGCGCCTGCCCAGACTCGTCGGGGTGCGCGCAGCGCTCGACATGATCCTCGCCGGCAAGAGCGAGCGCGCGGCCAAGGCGTTCCGGCTCGGCATGGTGGACGAGCTGGTGCCGCCGTCGATCCTCGCCGAGATCACGACGGCCGCCGCCCGGCGCATGGCGAGCGGTTGGCGACCCAAACGCAAGCGCCCGGGCGGGTTCATGGGCTTCCTGCTCGACGGCAATCCGCTGGGCCGGCGACTCGTGTTTCGCGCCGCGCGCAAGCAGGTGCTCGAACGGACGGGAGGTAATTACCCCGCTCCACTGGCCGCGCTCGATGCCGTCGAATACGGGCTGAAGCGCGGCATGACCGAGGGCTTGAAGCGCGAAGCGCAGCTGTTCGGCCAACTCGCGGTGACCGACGTGTCCCGCAAGCTCGTGCAGATTTTTTTCGCCACAAACGAGCTCAAGAAGGATCCCGGCATCCCGAACGCCCCGCCGCCGGTGCGCGTGAAGCGTCTGGGGATCATCGGTTCGGGCTTTATGGGCTCGGGAATCGCGGGGACGGCGGTGGCGCAGGCCGGGGTCGATGTACGGATGAAGGATTCCGACGTGACTCGCGTGGCGCAAGGAATCCTCACCGCGCGTGCGATTCTCGACGATCGTCTGCAACGGCGCCGCATCACGAAGCACGACTACGCACGGCTCGTCGCACTGCTTTCCGGGGGCGATTCCTATGCCGGATTCGGCCGTGCCGAGCTGACAATCGAAGCGGTGTTCGAGGAAATCGGCGTCAAGCAACAGGTGCTGCGTGAGGCCGAGGCTGTACTTGCACCATCGGCTGTATTTGCGTCCAATACATCGACCATTCCTATTACGCGCATCGCGGACGCGGCGCGGGCGCCTGAGCGCGTCATCGGAATGCATTTCTTCTCGCCCGTTGCGAAGATGCCGCTGCTCGAGGTCATTCCCGGGGCGCGTACCGCGCCGCAAACAGTGAGCACCGCCGTCGCGTTCGGTCGCCGGATGGGAAAGACCGTGATCGTCGTGCAGGACTCGCCAGGGTTCTGGGTAAACCGCATCCTCGCGCCGTATGCGAACGAGGTCGGCCATCTGCTCGCTGAAGGGGCGTCGATCGAGGACATCGACAGCATGGCCGTGCGCTTCGGCTTCCCCGTGGGCCCGGTGACGCTGCTGGACGAGGTGGGCTTGGATGTCGCGCTCAAAGTCGCCGGGGTGATGCAGGAAGCCTACGGCGATCGGCTGCACCCGGCGCCGGGGGCCGGCATCGCGGCGCTCGTGAAGGCAGGACGATTGGGGCGCAAGTCGGGCCGCGGGTTCTACATCTACAAGGGCGGCAAGAAGCGCGGCGTGGACGAGAGTGTTTATCCGCTCTTGGGTGCGCACCCCAACGGGGGCCCCCGTCCCGCCGAGATCATGCAGCGCCTGGTGCTCGGCATTGTGAATGAGGCCGCTCGAGCGTTGGCGGAAAACGTCGTGCGCAGCCCGCGTGATGGCGACATCGGCGCGATCTTCGGCTTCGGCTTTCCGCCGTTCCGGGGTGGACCGCTGCGGTACGCGGATGACCTCGGCGCAGAACGCGTGGTCACGGACCTCGAGCGACTCGCCGAGCGATATGGGGCGCGTTTTGCCCCGACCGACGTTCTACAGGAGCACGCCCGCCGCGGCACCAAGTTCTACTCCTGATGCTCCGAGCCGTCTTTCTGTGGTTGAGCGAACAACCGAGCATCTTCGGCTTCGTCCGGCGAAACGGGCTCGCGCGCAAACTCGCCTCGCGATTCGTCGCCGGTGAAACCGTCGACGACGCGATTGCCACGGCACGCGAGCTCAATGCCACCGCCGGTGGATTGTCGGTGTCGCTCGATCTATTGGGAGAATCGGTGCTCCACGCCGCGGAAGCCGAACGGGCGTGCGCCACCTACCTCGAGCTACTGGATCGCATTCATGCGGCGAAAGTCAACGCCAACGTATCGGTCAAGCTCACCCAGATGGGGCTCGACATCGACGAAGCGTTGTGCATCCGCAACATGAAGTCCATCATCGGCAGGGCCCAACAGTACGATTCATTCGTTCGCATCGACATGGAGCAGTCCACGTATACGGCCAAGACGCTGGAACTCTTCACCACCGTGCTGTACCCGGAATTCGGCAATGCTGTAGGTGTCGTGCTCCAATCGTACCTGCGCCGCACCGCCGCCGATGTGGACGCCATGATCGCGCTCGGCGCCCGGGTGCGGCTGTGCAAGGGGGCATACAAAGAGCCTCCGGACGTCGCCTTTCCGGAGAAGAAGGACGTGGACGCGAATTTCGTCAGCTGCATGGAGCGGCTGCTCGAGCGGGGAAATTATCCGGGCATCGCGACGCACGATGGAAAGATCATTGCACACGCCAAGAGCTTCGCCGCGCGGCACGCGATCCCACCGGCCCGATATGAATTCCAGATGCTGTACGGCGTGCGCCGGGACCTGCAGAACAAGCTGCGGCGTGAAGCTTTCAACATGCGGGTCTACGTGCCGTTTGGTACGCACTGGTATCCTTATCTGATGCGGCGGCTCGCTGAGCGTCCCGCCAACGTCGCGTTCATCACGGCGAACGTGCTCAAAGAATCGGTGCATCGTCGTTAGCATGGACGACACGACGTTGGGCGGCTATCAACAGACGCATGGGCGTCCACCGGCCTTCGGCGCCGCCGATGGCCAGGCCTACTCGGTTGCCACGTTCACGGCCGACACCGATGGAAAGTTCGGCGCGGCGCTGCTGTTTGTGCGCTGGGGGGAAGGCGAGCGCCCCATGGGACATCTGGAGACGGATTATCTCGCGTTTGGCGCCACCGCCGACGAAGCGCAAGCACCGCTGCTGGCGCTCACGCTCGAGCAGGTGAAGGCGCATCTCGATGCCTGCGTTGCGCGGGGGCCGAGGACGTGAGCCTGCAGAATGGCGTCGTCCTGGCGCGCATCGCCGGCGCCTACCGGGTTCATACGGACGACGGCGAAATCACCGTCACGCTGCGCGGCAAGCTCAAGCATCAGGACGCCGAGCGCGTCGTCCCCGGCGACGTGGTCGTCCTGGAGGGGACGACGATCGCGGAGGTGCGGCCGAGGAAATCGGTATTGGCGCGCCGCGAACCGGGGACGGGACCGCGCCGCCTGCAGCCGGTAGCGGCGAACGTGGACCAGGTCGTTGTGGTCGAATCCGCGTGCGACCCCGAGCCCAACGCGCGGCTGGTGGACCGCATACTCGTCATTGCCGAAGCGAATGGGCTGCCCGCCGCGATCGTCCTCAACAAGAACGAGCTCGACCCCTCGGTCGCCGGGGCGTTTGCACAACGCTTCGGACCCGCGGGCTATCACGTGTTGGTGACTTCCGTCAAAGCGGATCAGGGCCTCGCCGCTTTGCGCGACTTACTGCGCGGCCGCCAATCCGTCTTCACGGGCCGGTCTGGCGTCGGGAAGTCAAGCCTGCTCAATGCACTGGAGCCGGGGCTCAAGCTCAGAGTGGGCGCGATCAGCGAGAAGTGGCGCACGGGCAAACACACCACGACCGCCGCGGAGCTGTTGCCGGTCGCCGGCGTGGGATACGTCATCGACACCCCAGGTTTGCGCGAAGTCGGCGCTTGGGGCGTGGACCCGAACGAGCTGAGCGGATGCTTCCCGGAGTTCCGGCCCTATCTCGATCAGTGCCGCTTCCACAATTGCCGCCATTTCGCCGAACCCGGCTGCGCGATTCGCGCAGCCCCACAGGGCGCGATCGATCCGGACCGGCTGCGCTCCTACGAGCGGATCTCCGTAGAGGTCAGCGAGCCTTCCTGGTCCAGCGGCCGGCGTCGCGGGAGGTGACTTTGGCCATCATCTGCTCGAACGCGTTGTCGAGATCGATACCCTGCGAATTCGCGATACAAATGACCACGAAGAGAATATCGGCGAGCTCCATCGAGAGCGAGCCCGGCGGCTCGTCAGCCTTCTTGCGTTTGGGGCCGAACTGATGATTGACCTCGCGCGCGAGCTCACCGACTTCTTCGGCGAGCCGGGCGACGTTCACGAGGGGCGCAAAGTAGCCTTCGTCAAACTGCCCGATCCATCGATCCACGCTGTGCTGCGCGTCGCGAAAGCTCATGTCTGACCTCGTCACGCCATTCCGGGGAGAGCGCTACGCTGCTCGGGAAAAGCTGAGTTCATTGATCGCGCCGCCGTACGATGTCATCGATACGGCCGAGCGCGCGCGGTTCGCGGCGCTCGACGAACACAATATCGTGCACGTCATGCTGCCGGAAGCGCCGTCGGTTCGACCAGCCGATGATCGCTACCGTATCGCAGCGGAATTACTGGGATCCTGGCGCGAGCGAGGCATCCTCACGCGCGACCGCGAGCCCGCGTTGTACGTGCTTGCACAGGACTTCACGCTGCCGACCGGTGAGCGCTACACGCGGCGGGGGGTGCTCGCCGCGGTCATGGCCGAGGGATACGAGCCGGGCCGAGTTCGCCCGCACGAACGTACGCACGCGGGTCCCAAGGCAGATCGACTGGCGTTGTTGCGTGCGACTGCAACGAACATCGAGTCGATATTTCTTATCGCTCCTGATCATGACCGCGCGCTCGCAAACGCCGTGGCCACGGTCGCTCAGGGAACCCCCGCCGCGACGGCCGAGCTGAACGGTGTCGGCATCCGGCTCTGGATCGTGCGGGACGTTTCCCGTTTCCCGTTTCCCGATGCGCCGTTGTACATCGCCGACGGCCACCATCGCTACGAGACCGCGAGTGCCTACGCCCGGGAGAATCCCGCGGCCGATCGTGTCCTGTCTCTGATCGTGTCCGCGCGGGAACCCGGTCTCGTCGTGCTGCCCACGCACCGCGTGATCTTCGGCGCCGGTCGGGAGATCGATCCCATGCTGCCGCGCTGGCGCCACTGGTTCGATGTGCAGCCAGTTCCCGCGGGCGTCGATCCGATCAGGCATCTGGCGACTCTGGGCCGTAATCAGACGGCCTGTCTCGTGGCGGATCGGTCGCGGATCGTGGCGCTGCTGATGCGTCCCGGCGCGGACGTCGATCGCGTGCCAGGCCTCGCACACAGTGTGGCCGTGCGCGATCTCGATGTGGCACGCGTTGAGTCGCTCGTCGTACAAGAGATCCTCGGCGCGAGCAGCTCGACGCCGACCGTCCGCTACACCGCGGATGCGAACGAAGCGCTGCAGTTGGTGCAGCAGGGGAGCGCCGCGGTCGCCGTGCTGCTGAACCCGACCAAAGTGGAGCAAGTTTTTGCGTTCGCGGACGCCGGCGACGTGATGCCGCCGAAGTCCACATACTTCGTGCCGAAGGTGCCCAGCGGCCTTGTCTTGAGACCGCCGGACTGACGGACGCACCGTTGGACCGTAACTGACCGGAGGTCATATGTCGTTGCAGGGAAAGCGCGTGCTGTTCTTCGCGGGTCCGCTATATGAAGACTTGGAGTTGTGGTATCCCAAGATCCGACTCGAAGAAGAGGGTTCGCAAACGGTTGTCGCTGGAATTGGCGAGAAGACCTATCAGGGCAAGCGGGGTTATCCGGTCACCGTCGACACCCAGGTGGATAACGTTCAAGCCTCCGATTTTGACGGACTCGTGATTCCCGGGGGGTTCGCACCTGACCAACTGCGGCGCTTTGAGAAGGTTCTACAGGTTACGCGGGAAATCTATCAGGCGGGCAAGCCAGTCGCCTTCATTTGTCACGCCGGCTGGGTGCCGATCTCAGCCAAGATCCTCAAGGGAAAACGTGCAACCAGTGTTCGTGCGATCAAGGACGACATGGAAAACGCCGGCGTGTTGTGGGAGGATAGCGCCGTCGTCGTTGATGGCAATTTGATTTCCTCGAGAACCCCCGCTGATCTGCCGCAGTTCTGTCGCGCGTTGATTCGCGCACTCGAGCGTGGTCCACAGGACTAACAGTCAACCAGTCCGACTGTTCGACCGTCCGACCAGCCTATAGCTTCTGCGGATGCCACGCCAACGCCAACAGATTCTCGACAATCTCGACGCGGTGTACCGTGAAGCCTACGAGCGAGCCAAACAGGGGGCCGACGAGCGACGCATGCTCGATCTCGACGCCGCCTACCAGCGCGAGCAGCTTCTGCTCGAAGTGCTGCTCGACATTCGCGATGCTTTGAGCGGTCTGAAGCCGGCCAAGTCCGGCGCTGGTGGGAATCCCATCGCCGCGATCGACACAATTCGCAACCTCACACGTCTTCGCTAGGAGAAACCGTGCGTCGTGCGTCCCGCGTCGTGGTCCTGTCACTCGCACTCGCCGGATGCGCCGACAAAGCGGACCTCGTCATTCAGGGCGGTCCCGTGTGGACCGGCCTCTCGACTGGGCGTGGCCAGCCGGGCGCAGTGGCGATCGCGGACGGCAAGATCGTCGCCGTCGGCGAACCGGCCGAGGTCGCCCGATTCGTGGGATCCAAGACCGAGGTGCTCCAGGCGGACGGTGGCCTCGTGATGCCGGGCTTCGCCGACGGTCATACCCATTTCATCGATGGCGGCTTTCAGCTGGCATCGGTCGACCTGCGCACTGCCGGCACCCCGCAGGAGTTCATTCGCCGCCTGAAGGACTACGCGTCACGACTCAAGCCCGGCGAGTGGATCACCGGCGGCGACTGGGATCACACCCTGTGGCGCGGCGCGCCGCTGCCGCAACACGGCTGGATCGATTCTGTCACGCCGAACAATCCGGTCTTCGTCAGCCGCCTTGATGGTCACATGGCCCTCGCGAACAGCGCCGCGATGCGCGCCGCCGGAGTCAGCAGGGACACGCGGGTTCCCGTTGGCGGTGAAATCCCCCGTGGCGATCGCGGCGCGCCGATCGGGATCTTCAAGGATCGGGCGATGGACTTGATCTGGCGCGCGGCGCCCGAGCCATCGCCTGAGCGCCGCGATTCCGCGCTCGCCCGCGCACTTGCGCATGCGGCGTCACTCGGTGTGACCGCGACCGCGCACATGTCGGCTTCGTTCGGTGATCTGTCGAGCTATCGCCGGCTCAAACAAGCCAATCGCCTGACGATCCGAGTGTCCGTTTACCTGCCCCTCGAAAGCTGGAAGGCGGTCGCGGACAGTGCGGCGCGTGACGCAGGCGACGATTGGGTGCGCATTGGAGGCGTGAAAGGGTACATGGACGGCTCCGCCGGCTCCCGCACGGCGTTCTTTTTCGAGCCCTTTTCCGATTCCGTGAATTACCGTGGCCTGATGCAGCACCCGGAGGCCGACATGCGGCAGTGGATCGGCGCCGCGGATTCGGCCGGGCTGCACGTAGCGGTGCACGCCATCGGCGACCGCGCCAATGCCATCTTGCTCGCGATCTTCGACAGCATCACGCGCGTGCACGACGTGCGCGATCGCCGCTTCCGCGTGGAACACGCGCAGCATCTGCGTTTGGAAGAGATCCCCAGCTTCGGCAGACAGAATGTCGTGGCGTCGATGCAGCCGTACCATGCGATCGACGACGGCCGCTGGCTCGAGCAGCGCATCGGCCCGGTCCGGATCAAGGGCACGTATGCATTTCGCTCGCTGCTCGGTACCGAGGCGTCGCTCGCATTCGGCTCGGACTGGACGGTCGCGCCGCTCGACCCGATGCTCGGCGTCTACGCCGCCGTCACGCGCCGCACGCTCGACGGCAAGAATCCCGGAGGGTGGGTTCCCGAACAGAAGATCACGCTCGGTGAGACACTGCGGGCATACACGTTCGGCAACGCCTGGGCCACGTTCAACGAGCAGAAGTGGGGGACGCTCGCGCCCGGCCGGTTCGCCGATGTCGTCGTGCTGGACCGGGATCCGTTTGCTGTGGCGCCCGAATCGTTGGGGACGATCAAACCGCGCTACACGATCGTCGGCGGGAACGTGGTCTATCGGAAGCCATTATGACTCTTGGGGCGCGAGGGGTGGCGGAGCGAGCTGGGCGCAAGTAATTAGCAGAAGACCTCGCGGGCGGGTGGATGCAAAGGTTTGCGCTCGTTTTCGTTGGCCTGTTGGTATGTTTCGGTTCTGCGCCGGCGCAGCAGCTCGCGTTCTTGAACCGGGATATCAAGGATCTCCGGGCGTGGGCTCGCGAGGACACGAACGATGCCCACCGGCAGTACTACCTCGCGCTGGCACACTGGAAGCGCCGCGAGTGGAAGCAGGCTGATAGCTTGTTGCGGCTCGCCAGCGCTCTGGAGCCGCGGTACCCCGAAGCCTATCTCGCACTGGCGTCGCTGCCGTACGCGCGGCGCGGCCAGCTACGCGATGAAGAAACTCGCGACAAAGTGCCGGAAGCATGGCGGCCCGCCGTGACCGAAGCGCGACAGCTTTACCAGCGCGCGTTCCGCACCGATCCGATGGTCAGTCTGGAGATCCTGGGAATCGACGCGCCGCAGGAGCCACAAGCTCTCGACTACGGCCTCCAGGAGTACCAGATCTATCTGCGCTACTACGCTTGGGCCGTCGATCTGGCGTTCGGCCGGTATCCCTCCGCTCGCCAGCGCCTGGCCAAGCTCGCCGAGCGTGAGTTTGACGAAGTGAAGCACCCGGACCGCGTCCCGGATTTCATCTTCTGGTACCGCGGCCTCGCGGCGGCGCACAGCTACCAGTACGAGCTCGCCATTGCCGATTTCCGCGTGCTGCTCGACCGGACCCTGAAACAGCAGCAGCGCGAAGAAGTCATCCCTGTTCCGCTGAAAGACAACGAGTATCGGTTCATGCTCGCGGCACTGCATCACCTTGCGGGGCACACCGACAGCGCCATCGCGCTCTACCAGGAATCGCTCGAGCACGATCTCGGGCTCGTGATGGCCCACACGTATCTGGCGAGCATCTATGAGGAGGCGGGTCGAGGAGATGATGCGCTGCTCGAGCGGCGGCGAGCGGCTGAAGTGAGTGGTGAAGACCCGGCTGCACTGTTCGACCTGGGGGTCTCCCTCTTCAATTCGGGCCGGATGGGCGAAGCCATCAATCACCTGTACCGCGCGATTGGTCTGAACCCTCGGTATGCGCCACCCTACTACGTCCTGGGGCGCATTGGCGAGGCACTGAAACAGCCCGAGGAGGCGGGCGACAAGTACAGGCAGTTTTTGGCACGCGGGCCCCTGCGCTTGACGGATCTCCGCGCGGACGCTCAGGAGCGGCTGGGAAAGCTGCTGAAGTAGCGGGATCAGCCCGAGTACTTGAAGCCCGCCTCCTGCAGCGTGAGTGGTGCCCCCTCATGTTCGACGCCCGCCGCTTCGATCTCGCCGAGCACGAGCGTATGATCGCCGGCGGGCAGGGTGGCCACGACGCGGCACTCGACCCAGCCCAGCGCATCGACGAGGACCGGCGTTCCGGCCACCGGCGCGGGCTTCGTCTTGATTCCCTTGAGTTTCTGCGGCGCCTGCTCGGAGCTGCGTCCCAGCCTGCCGGCGAGATCGCGCTGCCCCGTCAGAAACAGGTTGATCGCAAAATGGTGGGAGTCGCGGATCATGCCGATGGTCTTGGAGGTGTTCTCGATCGCCACAACGACCATCGGGGGTTCGAAAGCCGCCTGGGAGAGCCAATTGGCCGTCATGCCATGCTCTTCGCCGTCGTGAGCCACGGTGACGGCGTACAGGCCGTAGGGAAAGTGGCGCAGGATGGACTTCTTGGCGGCTTCGTCCATGCGGTGCTCTCGCATCTTGAGGAACAACCGAATCGCTGAGGGGAATATATTCCCTCGGGTCGGCTTGGGAGCCCCGAGTGGCCTGTAAGGTGGTGTCGGTCATTCTGCTGCTGGTGTGCACTGACACCGTTAGTGCACAGCAGGACGGTCGGGTTGACATCCCGACTCTACAAGCGCGTGCGCGCGTCGATTCCAATGACCCGCTGACGCATTACAACCTCGCCATTGCCTACCTTGCAAAAAAGACATACGCCGAAGCGGAGGCTGCGCTCCACCAGGCGATCGCGCTCGATGCGCAGTTTGCCCCGGGCTATTTCTACCTTGCCGCGATCCCACGGAAGCGCACGGTGCACTCCGCGCTCATTCATTGGCGTGGCAGACCGGTCCTGCTCACCGTGTTCGGGAACGACAGCGTTGCGCGCGAGTCCTTTCGGTTGGCACGCATTGCATTCTTCCTGAATCCGTTACTCGATCTTGGCCGTCCGCGTTCATCCGATATTCCCATGAAGTGGGCGGGCGGCGCAGGGCGGGCGCTGGAGGATTTCCGTCAAGGCCGTTATCGCGCAGCGTACGATCGACTGACCGATCTGATCGCCCGCAGCGAAGGAAAATCCGACTCTGTCGCAGGGGCGTTTCTCTGGTATCGCTCCCTATGCGCCACCCATCTCCTGATGTGGGATACTGCCATCGGAGATGCGCGGCGGTTGCTCGAGCGCGCCGAGCACGACGACACGCTCGCGAAGCGCTTTGAGCGAACCCCGTTCGACACGGAGCGACACCGGTACTTCGTGGCGTACTTGCATCAGCAAGCCGGACACTGGGATGAAGCAATCCGCGTCTATCAGGAACTGCTCGAGCGCAACATCGGGCTGTACCCCGCGCACATTCGCCTTGCCGAGATTCATGAGCAGCGTCGTGATTGGGACGCCGCCGTACTGGAGCGGGAGCGCGCGGTATCCACGAACCCCGAGGATCCGAGCCTGCTGTTCGATCATGGTGCGACGCTGATCCGAGCGGGGCGTTTGTCGCATGCCGCTGAGGCGCTGGGCCGCGCGATCTCGGCGAACCCGAGAGAAACACGGGCCTACTACGCGCTCGGTCTCGTCTATAGCGACCTGCAACGAGCTGCGGAAGCACGGCCCGTGTTCGAACAATTCATCGCGCTGGCGCCAAGCCGCTATGAATCCCTCATTGGCGACGCCAAACGTCGCCTGGCTCAAGAACTGACGAGAGATAGAGAACAATGATTCCGTTCGGTTTCCTGGCTACGACGCTAGTCCTCGCCGCCGACACCGGTACGGCCACGGAATACGAGTTGCAGAGCGTCCTCGCGGACGTGAAAATCGAACGCTGGTAAGAGAAGGAGCCGTCGATGACGAAACCAATGATTCTTCTCACCGTGGTGGTACTCGCCGCCCCCGCCGCCGCCGCCCCCGCAAGCGCACAGTTCCGTCTTCCCAAGAAGCTCGATGAGCTCGAGGCGATCGCCCGCAAAGACTCGAACGATGCCGCGGCGCATTACAACCTGGCGCTCGCCTATTGGAACGCCAAACGCTGGGATGCTGTTGAGCGCGAGCTGCGCCTGGCGGTGACGATCGAGCCGCAGTTCGCCGAGGGTTGGCTTGCCCTGAGCCGTCTCCCGTTTGCACAACGCGGCAAGTTGTGGGACGATATCGCCGAGAATCGGGTGTCGCCTGAGTTCCAGCCCAAGCTCGATGAAGCGTGGCGAAACTACGAGCGTGCCTTCATCATCAACCCGCTCGTGGATCTACGCATCGAAGCCGCCGTCCGTCCGGCAAAGTCCATCTATTGGACGGCGACGGAATCGCTGAGCGACCTGTACGACTACCTTTTCGGCGGGCTCGATGATATCCAACGCGGCAACTATGAAGCCGCCTACCAGCGTTTCGATCGGCTGATTCAAGACGCGCCGACCGCGGCCGAGCAGGAGGACATGCCCGAGTTCGTCTACTATTTCCGCGGGCTCGCCGCGGCGCACATCGAGCGGTGGAACGACGCGATCGTCGACTTTGCTCGCCTCTTGCAAAACGCGGAGACTCGGCACTCCCCCGATTCATTGCTCTACTACATCCCCATCGAGACGAACCAGTACCGCTATATGTTGGCGGTGCTGTATCAGCGAGCGGGCAATCTCACGGAGGCGGTCCGCTACTACCGCGAAGCGCTGGAAAACGACATCGGCCTCTACATGGCCAACGCCCGGCTCGCCAGTATTGCGGAAAGCAACCAGAATTGGCCGGCCGCGATCAGGGAGCGTCGCGCGGCGGTCAGCGCAAATCCGGATGATCCCAGCTTGCTGTTCGATCTCGGCAAGGCGATCGCAAGCTCGGGGGACTGGGCCGGCGCCGAGCAGACGTTGAAGCAGGCGATGGAGGCAAATCCGCGCGACTCCCGCGTCCCGTACTATCTCGGTATCGTGCAGCAGCAGCAGAACAAGAAGGAGGAAGCGCGTGCTACATTCGACCGCTTCGTCGCGCTGGCGCCCAGCCGCTACGCGCGCCAGGTCGAAAACGTCAAGCAGCGGCTTGCGGCGCTGCGTTAGTCTTGCGGCCCTGGCCGCGCTGACCACGGCGGTGCCGGCGCCTTTGCCGTCACAGCAACGCGCCGCGTACGAAGAGCTGCAGACGTTCTCGGGCGTTCTGAATCACATCCGGCTCAACTATCCCGACTCGGTCAGCTACGCCGAGCTCGTGGCGGCCGCCATTCGCGGCGTGCTGCGCTCCCTCGATCCCCACAGTCGGTACGTCTCGCGCCTCGAGGGGGAGAAGGTGAACGCGTTGGAACGCGGTGAGCTATTCACGGTCGGAATCACCGTCGAAGCCGTCGAAGGAGCGGCCACCGTCCTCACGGTGGTGCCTCGCAGTTCCGCCGCAAAGGGGGGTGTCCTTCCTGGAGACCGCATTGTCGCCTTGAACGACACGGCGGTCGCGGGGCTCGAGATCAAGACCATCGAGCTGCGCCTAGCCGGTGAACGCGGCTCGAAGGTTCGGCTGCTGCTGGAGCGCGGGCCGCGGCTCGAGCCGGACACCTTCAGCGTGACGCTCAAGCGCAACCCGTTCGAAATGCGCTCGGTATCCATGGCGCGCATGGCCGATTCGATCACCGGCTACATCCGGCTCGAAGACTTCATGGGGAAGGCCGCGGACGAAATACACGACGGCCTCGAGAAACTTCGCGACAAGCGCGCCAAGCGCATCATTCTCGATCTCCGGTCCAATCCCGGCGGCGCCGTGATCTCGGCGGTCGAGATCGCCAGCGAGTTCCTCCGCAAGAACTCCGTTGTCTTCAGCACGCGCGGCCGCAAGCGCGCCACCGACACGACGTTCGTCACCAAACGGGACGGCGCGTTCCGCGACATTCCTCTCATCGTGCTCATCGACGAGCGCAGCGCCAGCGCGTCCGAGGCGCTCGCCGGCTCGCTGCAGGACCATGACCGCGCCTTGATCGTCGGACGCCGCAGTTTCGGCAAGGCGCTGATGCAATCCGTCTTTTTCCTGCCTTCCGGTGACAACGTGTGGCTGACGATCGGCCGCGTGATTACCCCGAGCGGCCGCGTCATTCAGCGCCGCTATCAGGGAATCGGCTATGAGCAGTACCTCAGCTTTGCCGGCACGTCGGGCGCGGCAGAAGACACTACGACTGCGTACCGGACGGACGCGGGCAGGGCGGTCCGGGGCGGTGGCGGGATCAGGCCCGACGTGGTCGTGCCGATCACAGCACCGCTTCCCGTATGGTGGAGCGCGGCCGCGGACTCGGGATTCGATGACGCCGTATCCGATAGCGCCGCACAGACGCTGCCGGCCACGCCCGCCGCCCGGGCCGCGTGGCTCGGCGCGCAAGACGAGTGGCGCACCAGGCTGTTGCCGCCCTTTCTCACGCGGGTGCGTACACGGCTGGGCGTCGCGGCCGCGACCGACAGCCTGCTCGAACGCCGGCTCGCCCGGATCCTCGCGGCACGCGTTGCCGAAGTGCGCTGGGGCACGGACGCGCGCGAGGAATTCCTGCTTCGCAATGACCGGACCATTCGCGTCGCGCTCGAGCAGTTCCCGCACCTCCGTGAGCTACTCGGTCCGCCGGTCGCCCCGGCTCCCGGACCAGCACAGAAGTAGGCTATTTTGGAGCATGGCAACCCGTCAGCGCGCCGTCCGCAAGGCGGCGCCCGCTACGCTCTCCAAGGCTGATCTTCTCGATATCTATCGCTTGATGCTCCTGTCGCGCCGCATCGACGACAAGGAGATCCAGCTCAAGCGTCAGAACAAGATCTTCTTTCAGATCTCGGGAGCAGGTCATGAGGCCGTGCTCGTAGCCGCCGGGAAGGTGCTGCGGTCTGGGTACGACTGGTTCTATCCCTACTACCGCGATCGGGCGCTCTGTCTCGCGCTGGGCATGACCCCAACGGAGATGTTTCTGGCGGCGGTAGGCGCCGCCGAAGACCCGAGTTCTGGCGGCCGCCAGATGCCGTCCCACTGGGGTCACAGGCAGCTCAACATCGTGAGCCAATCGAGTCCGACCGGCACGCAGTTCCTTCAGGCGGTGGGCTGCGCCGAGGCGTGGTTGCGCTACAGTCGCATCGTCGATCTCAAGGAGAAGCCCATCCACGGCGACGAGATCGTCTACTGCTCCGCGGGGGACGGCACGACGAGCGAGGGCGAGTGGTGGGAGGCGCTCAACAGCGCCAGCAATCTCAAGCTCCCGGTCCTGTTTCTCATCGAAGACAACAAGTACGCGATTTCGGTGCCGGTCGAAGTACAGACCGCCGGCGGATCCGTGTCGAAGCTGGTTTGCAATTTCCCCAACCTTTTTCTGGAAGAAGTAGACGGCAACGACCCAATTCGCTCGTACGAGGCCCTGCTGCGCGCGGCTGAGTGGTGCCGGCAACGCAAAGGTCCCGCCATTGTTCATGCGCACGTGATTCGACCCTATTCACACTCGTTGTCGGACGACGAAATCCTTTATAAGCCGCCTCGCGAGCGCGAAGAAGAAGCAAAGCGCGATCCTGTGACCACTTTCCCCAAGCGGCTGCTGGACGACGGCGTGGCGACCGAGGGCGAGATCGAGGCGATCAAGGCGCAGGTAGAGGAAGAGGTTCAGGTCGCCGCTGATATGGCGTTGGCATCACCGCAGCCCAAACCCGACACCGCGACGCTTTGGGTCTACTCGCCGGATGTGGATCCAACCTCGGAGCAGTTCGATACCGAGGACGATCCTCACTTCACGGGCGAGCCGACCACCATGGTGGACCTGCTCAACGCCTGCATGAAGGACGAAATGGCGCGCGATCCGCGCATCCTGGTCTTCGGCCAGGATGTCGCCGACGTGAGCCGCGAGCAATACCTCAAGGAAGTGAAAGGCAAAGGCGGGGTCTTCAAGGTGACGTGGGGCTTGCAGCGCCAGTTCGGCAGCGACCGCGTCTATAACTCGCCCCTCGCCGAAGCCAACATCGTGGGTCGGGCGATCGGACTCGCCACGCGCGGGCTCAAACCCGTGGTCGAAATCCAGTTCTTCGACTACATCTGGCCGGCCTACCATCAGCTGCGCAATGAGCTGGCGACCATCCGCTGGCGCTCCAGCAACGCCTTCAGCGCTCCTGTCGTCGTGCGCGTCACGTACGGCGGCTACCTGAAAGGCGGGTCGGTCTATCATTCGCAAACCGGTGCGGTGATTTTCACGTCCGTGCCTGGCCTGCGCGTCATTTGCCCTGCGACCGCGCTCGATGCCAACGGCCTGCTGCGCACCGCGATCCGGTGCGATGATCCCGTCCTGTTCCTCGAGCATAAGCATCTCTATCGCCAGACCTACAACAAGGCTCCGAATCCCGGTCCCAACTTCATGATCCCCTTCGGCAAAGCGAAGGTGGTGCGTGAAGGCACGGGACTCACTGTCGTCACCTACGGAGCGGTGGTCCAGCGCACCTTGGTGGCCGCCAAAGAGCTCGAGGAGAAAGACGGTGTGAGTGTGGAGGTCATCGACCTGCGCTCCCTGTCGCCAGTCGACTGGGAAGCGATCGACACGTCGATTCGGAAGACGAACAAGGTGATCGTCGCCTACGAGGACGCATACTCGTGGGGCTACGGCGCCGAGATCGCGGCGCGTATTGCCGACCAATGCTTCCCATGGCTCGATGCGCCGGTGAAGCGCGTCGCATCAACGGACACTTTTGTCGGGTACGCGCCTGACCTCGAGGACTACATCCTCCCGCAGGTGGACGATCTCGCGCAGGCCATGCGCGAGCTCCATGCGTTTTAAGCCGGCGCTCGTCTACAGCATCCTGTTCTTCCTGTCCGGGGCCACCGGGCTCGTCTATGAGCTCCTGTGGGTCCGCGTGCTGTATCAGTCCTTCGGCTCGACGATTCAATCGGTCACGACTGTCGTTGCCGCGTATATGGGGGGGCTGGGGCTGGGGGCTTGGGCCTTCGGGCGCATCGCGGACCGTTCCACAAATCCTGCGAGACTCTACGGCTGGCTGGAAATTGCGATCGGCATCTTCGGCATCATCTCTCCGCTCGTGCTCGGGCTCGCGCACTGGATTTACATCGGCACCGCCGGCGCCCTGGCGCTGCAGGGCGCCCCAAGCGTCGCACTGCGGTTCGGACTCGCGGCGCTGGTCCTGCTGATTCCCACGACCCTGATGGGTGGTACGTTGCCGGTCCTGACGCGCGCGTTCATGGGGCACGACCGCGCTCTTCTCAAGCCCTCACTCGGCCGCCTGTACGGCTTGAACACGCTCGGCGCCATGACCGGGACAGCGATCGCCGGCTTTTTTTTGGTGGAGTTTGTGGGTGTGCGAGCCTCGCTGTTTGCGACTGCGGCCCTGAACCTTGCGATCGGTGTCGCCGCGATCCGGCTCGGTCGGGAACAGTTAGTTGACATGGCATCGGAGTCGTCGGGCGAGCAGGACCTCGAACGCCGTCGAACGCCCCCCCCCTCCACCGCCCTCCACCGCCTCGCCCTCGCGCTGCTTGCCCTCACGGCATTTGCTTCACTTCTCAACGAAATCGCCTGGACCCGCGTGCTCGTGATGATCGTCGGGGGCTCGACGTACGCGTTTACGCTGGTCCTCCTCGTGTTTCTGCTTGGCATCGGGCTGGGGAGCGTGATTGTTGCCCGTCGCAGTCTGCCGGCCGCCGAGACCGCCGCCGCGGCGGGAATGGCGCAGGGCGTGACGGGCATGGGCGCCGCGCTGCTGTTTCTGTTTTTCGGATTCTTGCCGACCTACATCATCATGGTGTTCCAGCCTCAGGGACTCGACGCAGCGTCCCGGTTGCTGTTGATGGGGGTTGCCGTCGGCGCCGTCGTCCTCATACCGGCGATCGGCATGGGCATGAGCTTTCCACTTCTGGCCGACCTCACTGCCCGGCCGGGCCACGCGCGCGGCGCTGACGTCGGCGCCGCTTATGCTCTCAACACTATCGGAAGCATCCTGGGTGCGGTCTTGACCGGATTCGTCTTGGTGGGCGTGCTCGGCACGCAGGCGACGCTGCGCCTCGGACTCGTCTTGAACGGCCTCGCGAGCCTTACGCTCGCCGGGTTCGCCGCGCGCGGAATAGCCGAAGGCTCCACCGAAGACCGGCGGCTGCGGGTGCGCGTGCTTTCGGGCGGCATCCTCGGCATGCTGGCGATCGTGGTCGCCGTCGCGGGCCCTGGCTGGAGCACCCGGCTGATCGATCTCGGACCGACGATCTACGCCCGTCATCGAATGGACAAAAGCGCCCGCGAGCAGTTTCTCGCCCATCGGGGTGCCCGCCAATTGAGCTTTCGCGAGGGGCCCAATGCGACGGTGAGCGTGTGGGAAAGCGAATCCGGCCGCACCCTGCGCGTCAATGGAAAAGTGGACGCATCGGATCGCGGCGACATGGACACACAGATCATGATCGGCCTGGCGCCGGTGGTCGCTCGCCCCGCAGCCAAGTCGGCCTTTCTCATTGGCTACGGGACCGGCGTGACTGCGCATGTCCTGGCGTCCGTCCCGGGGATGACGCGCGTCAAAGTCGTCGAAATCGAGCCCGAGGTGGTGGGGGCCGACAGCTTGTTCCGAGCCGTCAATGATTCGGTGCTGTTCCGCCCGAACGTCCGCGTCGTGATCGACGACGCCCGCAGTGCCCTGCAGCTCGACCGCGAGCGCTACGACATCATCGTTTCCGAGCCGTCGAATCCCTGGATCGCGGGCATCGCGACACTCTACACACCGGAGTTCTTTCGCATCGCCCGCGCCCGGCTTGCTGATGACGGCGTGTTTTGTCAGTGGGTACAGCTATATCAGCTGCCGCTGCCGATTGTCGCCGGGATCGTGCGCAGCCTGCGCGAGGTGTTTCCGCACGTAAATATCTGGTTCGGGGGAACCGCCGATCTGCTTGTCGTAGGATCGTCGCGGCCGCTGCGCTATGACCAGCAGTGGCTTGCGCAGTTGATTGGCCCCGGTGGCCAGCTGCACAGCCTCGGCCGGGAATGGCTCAACATCGAGACGACCAGTCAGTACTTCGGCCGGCGCTTGCTCGGCGAAGCGGGGGTGTCCAGGCTGGTCGAGCGCGCGCGTTTCGAGCACACAGACAATCGCCCGCGGCTCGAGTTCGTCGCGGCGCGCCGCTTCCTCGATCCTTCAACCGCCGTCTACGTCGTATTCGATTCTGTGGTGCGGCTCGCGGATCGTGAGGACGACACCGCACCGCTCGACATGATTCGTATGCTCGCCGCGCGTCGCAGCGATCAGGGTGTGCTGCCGTATCTCGACGCCGCTCGCCGCGCGCAGCCGGATGTCGGAGAGTGGACGCTGCAAACCGCCGCCGTGCGCCTGGCACTGGGTGACACGGCCGCTGCCGTCTCACTTCTCGACCTCGCGATCGCGCAGACGAGGGGGACGGGGGGCGCTCGGGCGGACGCGCTGCTAATGCGCGCGTTGCTTGCTGCTGCTCGCAATCAGCCGTTCGCGGCTGCTGCACTCCGCGAAGCGTTGGTGGCAGGTGGCGACACCGCACAGGCCCGCGCCGCACTCTCACTGCTCGCGGCGCGGAGCTCGCGCTGGCGCGAGGCGGCTTTCCACGCTCGTGAAGCATTCGCCGCCGCGCGCGGTACGTTCCGTCATCCTTTCCCGGGAGAATTCCTCGCGCAGGCCCTCACGCAGATCGCGCTCGACGCCCCCGCCCTGCTGGCGGACAGCCTGTTGCAATACGCGGTCGCACGGAGACCGGGGTCGGCCCGCTATTTGGAGCTCGCGGCGGTCGCGGCGATCCGGGCAGGACGGTGTGACGACGCAGCCGCAAGCTTTGTGGAGCTGATGGACTTTGCGGTCACGCGGGAGAACGGTCCCGCACTGGTGCGGGAGTGCTGGGCGGGCCAGCACGCTACAGACGCGGGAAGCGGGAACCCTGCGGCGGGGACTGAGAGGACGCGGGCGGCCGGGGAGAAGAGGGTTCCGGAGCGCTGAGGACGTCGCGGATTTCCCCCGCGGCGGCGATCACGTGATCGACGTCGCGTGACAGCGCCCGCGCTTGCTGCGTGGCATGCGTGAGATCGCTCAAGACCGCCGCGACGCCGGCGGAGCGCAGCCTCAGCAGATCGAACCGCACATTTTGCATCGCCAACACGCACGATTCGATTTGCTCTTCGACCCGACGCCGTCGCGCAAGAAGATCGCTCAACGTCTGGCGTTGGCGCTCGAGCAAGTCGATCTGCCGATCGCGCTCACTGCCCTCTTCGTGCTGTCTCACCGCCTCGATTCGTGAATCGATTCTCCCCAGCGCGCCCTCATCGACGTCCGCGCTCATCCCGTGCAGCATTCGGGCGAGGTCCTCCGCGCGCTTCAGCAATGCGTCGATCGTTTGCACGACGTCGGGCAGGAGCTTCCGCTCCGATGGGGGCACCCGCTCCATGATCTTGAGGATTGCCTCGCGGTCATTGCGGGCCATTTGCACAGTGTCGGCGTGACGTCCGAACTCATCGGCCTGCGCAGGCCCCAGGTTGCGCCGGGCGGAGAGTGAGGCCTCGAGCGCATCCGGTGCGGCGGGCCGATTCAACACGTCGCGCCATGAGTAACCGGTGTGCCAGAGCTTCATGTATTGCGGAAGCAGGCCGAAACCGCCCCAGAGGCCCGTGGGGAACAACGACCAACTAAGTCCGCCCCCCATCATCATATCGATGAACATCAACCCGCCGCACACGGATGCCCATGAGACAAAGCCGTCGCGGAACTTCGCAACCATTCGGGGCTCGCCACTCGGCGTGAGGTCTTTCCTGGGATCCTTCTTTGTCGTCGGGCGGGTTGCCCGGCGCCGTTCGGCGCCTCCACCCGGCGACACCCTCGCGGGCGGCCCGACTCGCGTCTCACCGCGAGCACCTCCCCCACTGGTTTTTCGCGCGGGCCGGTACGGCGGCGCGGTGCGTGACTCGAGCGCCCGACGCAAGGCGTCCGCGGTCGGCCAACGCGCCTCCGGTTGCTTCTCGAGGGAGCGCATGACGCACGAGGCCAGATCGTCCGGACAGGTGGGCGTTCGGTCCTTGAGATTCGGCGCCTGTTCCGTGATCTGCTTGAGCAGGAGGCCCGGAACGGTGGGTGCCGAGAACGGCAGCTCGCCGGCGAGCATCTGATAACCGACGACTCCCAGACTGTAAATGTCGGATCGACCGTCGATCTCCCGGTCACCGGCGGCCTGTTCGGGACTCATGTAATGCGGGGTGCCGATCGCGACGCCGGTGGCCGTTAGTGTCCCAGGGCCCGTTGTCGACGTCAGCGCCTTCGCGATGCCAAAATCCGTAAGGACCGTCCGGCCGCGGCTTCCTTCGAGCAGGATGTTGTCGGGTTTGACGTCCCGGTGGATGATTCCGAGCGCGTGGCCGGCGCCGAGTGCGTCGGCCGTTTCCATCATGATGCGGCGTGCTTCTTCGGCCGGCAGGCGCTCGCGCCGCTTGAGGCGAGCCGCGAGCGATTCACCGTCCACGTAAGCCATCACGAAGTAGACAAGCCCGTCGGGACCTTCACCCACGGAGTGGATCGGGACGATGTGCGGATGTGACAGGCGCGCGGCGGTTTCCGCCTCCCGCAGAAAGCGGATGCGGATTTCCTCGCGGAACGCGAGCTCCGGCGGCAGGACCTTGACGGCCACTTTCCGCTTGAGCCGCTCGTCGCGCGCGTGGTAGACGACGCCCATGCCGCCGCGGCCGATCTCGCCTTCGAGCGTGAATGACGAGCCAAGGGCCTGACCCAGCCGCTGCGCCAACTGATCAGTCACGGCCTAAGATTAGCCTTCCCAAGTCGAGTTGGCAGCCCCCGCCGCTTTGGCGGCATTTCCGGGAACGAGCCTGCCGTACGCGACGTTTTTTGTGGCACAGTGGGTGCATTCGCCGGTCTCATCCCAAGGAGATTTCATGTCCGATCGGATGACACTTCCAGTCTTGCCGCTGCGTGACGCCGTCCTGTTCCCGGGTGTCGCCTCACCGATTGGTGCCGGCCGCCCAGCGACGCTCCGAGCCATTGAAGCCGCGTTGAAGGATCCAGAGCGCAGAGTCTTCGCGGTCGCCCAGAAAGAAAACGTCGATCAGGTGTCGCCGGGTGTCCTTTACACGACCGGGACAATCGCGCGCATCAGTCAGGTACAGCGCAACCTCGGCGGCGTCCAACTGATCTTGAATGGCGACAGCCGCGGCACTGCGATCCATTATACCGAGACGAACGGCTATCTCGAAGCGACCGTTCGGGAAACACCCGACCTCCCTCCTCTTAGTGAGAAGGACGCCGCCTTCGTCGCGTTGCATCGTGAAGTGCGCGAGCGCGCTGCCGAGCTTGGCCAGAAGTCGGGACTGCCCACGGAAGTCGTTCAGCAAGTCCTTCAGGGTGTTCGCGACGCCGGCGCCCTGGCCGATCTGGTGGCCGGCCACCTCGACATTCAGTCCCTCGAGCGCCAACAACTGCTCGAAACCCTCGCCGTCGAAGACCGGATGCGGCGGGTGCTCGTGCACGTGCAGCGTCAGATCGCGGTGCTCGACGCCCAGGAAGACATCAAGTCGCAGGTCCAGGAGGAGTTGGGCGAGCGCCAGCGCGAGATGCTGCTGCGCGAGCAGATGAAGGCCATTCGCAAAGAGCTGGGTGAAGAGGAGGAGGAAGCTGAGGCTGATGATCTCAAGAAGCGCCTCGACGCGCTCGAGCTGCCGGAAGCCGCGCGCAAGGAGGTCAATCGTGAGCTCGCTCGCCTTGAGCGCGCCGGCCGCGAGTCGATGGAGGCTCAGGTCATCCGCACCTACCTCGAAACGATCGCGGAGCTGCCGTGGAGCAAGCGGGCCGAGGAGTCCCTCGATCTCAAGCGCGCCGCGCAGATTCTCGAGGAGGATCATTACGGCCTGCAGGATGTGAAGGACCAGGTTCTCGAGTTCCTCGCGGTGCGTCAGCTCCGCCAGCGCCGGCCCAAGGAAGAGTCGCCGGGAAACGAAGACGATCGCGCCGCGCGAGCGCCGACCCTGCTGTTCGTGGGGCCACCCGGCGTTGGCAAGACCTCGATCGCGAAGTCCATCGCCCGGGCGATGGGACGTCCGTACGTGCGGATTTCGCTCGGCGGCGCCCGTGATGAAGCGGATATTCGCGGTCACCGGCGGACCTACGTCGGGGCGATGCCCGGGCGCATCATTCAGGGCATGAAGCAGGCGGGCGCCAAGAACCCGATCTTCCTGCTGGACGAGGTGGACAAGCTGGGGATCTCATTCCAGGGAGATCCGGCGGCGGCGCTGCTCGAAGTGCTCGATCCGGCGCAGAACGACTCGTTCACCGATCACTATCTCGGTGTGCCGTTCGATCTGTCCGAAGTGCTGTTCATCGCGACCGCAAACTTCATTCAGAACATTCCGGGGCCGCTGCTCGACCGGCTCGAAACCGTGACATTCGCGGGATACACCGAGCGCGAGAAGCTCGAGATCGCCAAGCGGTATCTGGTGCCGCGACAGCTGCGCGAGAACGGCCTCGTCAGCGATCAGCTGAAGATCGAGGATCCGGCGGTCAGCGAGATCATCGCCAGCTATACGCGCGAAGCGGGCGTCCGCCAACTCGAGCGCGAGATCGGCAAGCTCGGTCGCAAAGTGGCGCGCAAGATCGCCGACGGCGAGGCAGTGCGCGTCACGGTGTCACCGGACCAGGTTCCAGATTTGATCGGCCGCCCCAAGGTCCATCCCGAGCGCATGGCAGGCGAAGATCAGGTGGGCGTCTCTACCGGCATGTATTACACGCCGGTTGGCGGCGACATCATGTTCGTCGAAGCGAGCGTGATGCGGGGCAAGGGCGAGCTGTTGCTCACTGGACAGCTCGGTGACGTGATGAAGGAGTCGGCTCGCGCCGCCCTAACGTATGCGAAGTCCCACGCGGACCTGCTCGGGATTCCCGCTGGCGCGTTCACGGACACGGACATCCACGTGCACGTGCCGGCGGGTGCAATTCCGAAGGACGGCCCGTCGGCTGGTGTTACGATGGCGACCGCGCTGGTGTCGGCATTGTCTCGCCGCCCCGCTCGGCACGACATTGCGATGACCGGCGAGATCACGCTCCGCGGCCGGGTACTGCCGATTGGCGGCGTGAAAGAGAAGGTCCTGGGCGCGGTTCGGGCCGGCATCACGTCCGTGATTCTTCCGAAACAGAACGAGCGCGATCTGGACGATTTGCCCGAGGAAGTCCGTAAAAACCTGGAGGTCCATCTTGTCCAGGAGCTCGGCGAGGTGCTAAGCCTGGCACTGCGCGGAGCGCGATTCGAGGCGGGGCATCTGATCTTCGAGACCGAAGCGCCCGTCGGTCCCGGCTTTCTGTCGCACCACTAGGGGGTCGACGGTGTAGTAGGGCCATGCAATTGGAGCGGGTGTTCCGCGCCGCGGCGGCTGCATCCTTGGCTGTCGCGGCGCCGCTTTTTGCCCAAGACACGACATCCGCCACGCCTGCCCGCGATTCCTCTCTCGGCCGCAAACCACCAACAACCCGCACCGTCCTCTACGACTCAACGGTCCTTCGTCGCCTGCCCATCGATGATGTGCTCGACGTACCGGTTCTGGTGCCCGGCATTTACGGCTTGACCAACCCGCGCGCCTTCTCGGTGCGTGGTGGGTTGAACGGTGACGGCGCGATCTACGTCGATGGTGCGCTCATCCGAAATGGTCAGCGGCAGGGCGCCGAGCTGCTGCCGCCGCTGTGGGGAATTCAGTCGCTCGCCGTTACGACAGGCCTGGCGCCGGCAGATCGCGGCGATTTCCGTTTGGGATCGCTCGAAATCGTGACGCCCACGGGCGGACGTGAGTGGACCGTGAGGTTTGGTGGTGGCGCTGACCGTCTTGGTAACAAGGAGTTTCCCTTCGATCCGTGGCGCAATGTCGGATTCAACCGCCTCGTGGTGAGGGCCAGTGGCGGCCTTCCAGCCGGGTTGACGGCCTTCGTCGCGGTTCAGGCCGACTGGCAAGAATCGCTCGAAACCGAGAAGCTGCGCGACGTGCAGGCGCCGGTCTACGTCGCGAGCGG